>JAKZVK010000570.1:0-3440 GCA_047516085.1 Bryobacterales bacterium | reverse complement strand
GCGCCCAGTGGACCGCTTCGAGCGGGACGAGCGTGCGGTGCTGCGTCCCTTGGCACGCCGTCCCTACCAGCGTCTCGGCGTCCACCGCGGTGCCGAGCCGGCCCACCGGCGCGTGCCCGACACCATCGCGGTGGAGCGCCGGTCGTTGCGGGTCTACGCGGAGGCGGCGGGATGACGGCGACCGCGAGTGACCGGCTGCGGGCGATGCTGGCGGACTTGAAGATGCCCGGCGCCCTCGAAGCGGTCGACGGCGTGCTGGCGCCGGTCGACAGCGGGGCGGTGACGGCGAGCGAAGCGATCGAGCTGGTGCTCACGTGCATCGCTGGTACGTCCACGACCGGATGTCCGGGTCGGCTTTGGTGGGCGTGTCGAGGTCCGGCGCGCCCTGGCCGTCGCCGTCCCGGGTCCAACTCGTCAGCACGGACGCGGCGCGTTGTGCCGCCAGTACGCCCGTGCCAATGGCGACGACGTGCACGGCGAACGTCCGCGCCCGTCGCCGCTCGCTGACAAGCGGCATGGAGGCGGGCCCGATCCCTTCGCCGATGCTGGCATGGCATCGCTCAACTGACCCCCAGCGGCGGTCTCCCCTCCCGACACGCTTGTCTACCCCATGTTACTCACAAGGCCTTGATGGTCGGTGCATCCTCGGCTGGGCGACCGACGCTGATACCCTCTACAGGGGATCGTCGAAGGCGACCTGAAGAAAGCTCATTGAGCAGTGGGTGCCAGAGGTGGTCAAGGAGCCATGCCACGATAGCGAATACCTGGTTCTCATTGACGCCTTCGACGAGCGGCGGATGGAGATCAACGGCCAGGCTGACGAGTTCAACGCCTTCTTTGGTCAAGCGTCGGAAGAGAACCGTATTCGCGTCGTGGTGACGAGCCGGTTCGTCAAAGGCGTCGAGCGGGGCGATGTTTTGCGGCCGGACGTTTGCCCGCTGCGAGTTGCGCCACCTCTCGATGCAGCGCACCTTCGAATTCGTCACCAAGCCTGTGCGCGAAGGTCAACGTCAAGGACCGCATCCTCAAAGATCTCAAGAAGTCAGCCCTCTTCCGGCCGGCTCCAACGGACTCGAACAGCGGACTGAGTAGTTGAGGGTTGCGTTCGGATTCGAATCTGCCCCGGGTGCAATTGGCCAGCGACGCCGGGATGCATCATGGAAGAATTGCCCAAGTGGAAGCATGAGCTGCCGAAGACTCCGCACAAGCTGCTTAATGAACCGTTCAACGTCGTCGTTGAGTACTACAAGGAGCACCTCCGGCGCGACACAGCTAACGGGCGACTGACGCCGACCGACGCGTGGGTCATCCTGCGAGGCTTCCTCATTGCAGCCGCTCAGACCTACGCGTCAATTTGTCTGCTCGTGGCTGACAAGAGGCCTAGGCCTCTCATGCTCCAAGCGAACGTCCTTACTCGGGCCCTGTTCGAAATCCTCACCAGCGTTCTCGCCCTGACCGAGGCCCCGGCGGAACGATCGAAGATACTGTCACTCGAAGCGTGGAAGGTCTTGGCGGTCCGCCTCGAGTACTTAACGCGCCGCTTCGGCACTGACCCAAAGTGGGTGGAATATCTGGAGGTCTACCGGAAAGGGCTTGGCACCATGGCCAAGGCACATGGCGTGTCGACCGAAGCGCAGACCAACCCAGAGTCAATCACGGAGTCTTGGCCGACTCCTGGCGTGATGTTGCGCCGCCAGCCTCCGTTCGTCTCGGGCAGCCGCCACGCCGTCCTCAAGGAGATTTACGACCTCCACTATCCGATGCAATCCGCTCAAGCTCACGCCCGTCTCGCGGCGGTCGGCGCGGCCATGTTGGTCGACACCCCGGAGCAGCAGTGGAATCCTGGGCACGGTGAGAGTAACATCGCCGCCTCTGCCCTCCTGTTTGTGGCCTGCATCCTGTCTGAGATAGAGCGTGCCGGGACGTACACGCGTCATCCGAAGTTGGCTGAGCTCTGGACGTATTTGCGCGACCTTGATGACGAGGCGAAGGAGCTGTGGGCGCTACGATATGAGGAACTTGAGCGGAATGCCGAATCGCAAGTCTAACCACGCGCTGCATCCGACCGCCGCCTATGAGATGAGCGCCGACGGGTGAGCGCCAACGTTCGGCGGACGGAGCCCACTTGAGATGATCATTGATGCCTGCCGGCATAGCTTTTCCACGCTGTCGACCCGCGTCTTGCCGAAGCACATGGCAGATCTCGAAGCGGCCCTTGGTACTGCACTTCCGGCTAGTGAGTTCATTCGGCCGGGGATGGGTATCAAGAGGATCGCAGGATCTCTAGGAAGGGCCGCAGATTTTAGGGGCTGCTACGTCTTTGTGGATGGAACGCGGCCATTCTATGTCGGCATTTCGAAGAAGGTCATCGAACGAGTCCGTCAGCACCTTCGGGGCCGCACCCATTTTGAGGCGACGCTGGCCTACCGCATGGCCGAACGAGGTACAGCCAAGCGGACACGGGCTGTCAATATGAGTGACCCCGCTTTCTCGGAACGATTCGAACGTCAGAAGAAGCGCCTTGCGAGATCGCAAGTCGCTTTTGTGGAGGTTTCGAACCCACTCGAGTTGTACTTGTTCGAAGTCTATGCAGCGATGGCGCTTGGCACCGGTCGGTGGAATTCGTTCGAAACCCATTGAATCGCTGACGCCGAACATCGGTTGCCGCGGACACCGGCCGGTGAGCCCGGTATAGGCGGCTGTCGGCAACTGAAGATCCCGCATGATAGGCACGTCGACAGCGCCGCGTGCAGAAGGGGTCACACTGAACGAAGAGCGCATGAGCGACGTGGCGGTGGTGCCGGAATTTCTAAAGGCAGCAAAAGCGTACGTCCGGGATGTCGGTACGCTCATCGCTGCCGGGTCGACAACCGAGGCCGCCCACTACCTTGCCGTCAAGGCGCTCCTGGCCGCACCGCTTGCGGTCGAGGACCTGCCGTTTGATGTGCGGGTCAATACGAGCGAGGAGAAACCGGGCGGTGGCATCAATCTTCCGGATCCCGTACCCTCGGTGGCCATAGTGGGAACGCCTTGCCGTCGCCGGTCATAGCTGGCCTGTCCGTTTCGCGTGCCAGTACGGGAGATCCGCCGTTGATTCGAGAGGAACGGTTAGCCCACTTAGATTTCGAGAACTGGCATGGATGACGAAATCTTGATGAAGGACCTTCCCGGTGAGCTCATCGAGTCTGTGGTGCATACCACTGCCGCCCACACGGTTGCTTTTGTTCGACTCGAAGAGAGAGACGAGCGTCCGTACTGCACTCTCTTAGGCTCGGGGATCCTGATTGCCGCGGGAGGAGTGGTGCTTCCGCCATCAACTGTTGCTACCCCGCCCTTATCTCGTTCTAACCAAACCGCTTAGACTAGATATTCAGTGCCAGAGAGGTGCCAGCGTCAAAATCGGCTGGAAGTATCTGGATGATTAGGGCTTAAGCTCTCTT
>JAKZVK010000569.1:0-5728 GCA_047516085.1 Bryobacterales bacterium | reverse complement strand
CCCCTGAGAAGCTCCAAGCGAGGAATCCGACATTCTATGCGTTACTGACGAATCCTTCCTATAGGCTGCCGACCCGGTTGCCAGACGGACATTATTAGAGTCTCCGTGTTGGCCGACCACGTCCTTGCGCAGCCGTTTGTGGCGGTTCAACGGGGACGGGGGCTAGCAGAGGATTCGCTTCACTTATGGCTCGGTCAGATAGACCTCGTCGCCGACCGGTTCCCCCCACTCCGCGCCGCCGCCTTGCACCGCAATCATGACTAATGACTCGTCGGGTGCCGCTCCATGCCAATGCATGACACCGCCGGCGGTAAACACCGGTTCACCCGGCAGTAATTCCCGCAGCGGCTCGCCTTGAATCTGAAACCGTCCGCGGCCTTCTTCGGGAAGCAGCAGCTGGCCCCAGCCGTGGCTGTGCCAATGCGCACGAGCTCCCGCGGTCAGCCGGACCCGCGCCTTCCGAACCTCATCGCTGTCCATCACCGTTGGTGGCGGGCCGGTGAAGAAGTCCGCCAGGGTGCCGGTGTTCTGCTCGTCGGCGACGTCCTGCAGTCCGGTCCCGATCAAGAGGGTTACGGCGATGGCGACCGCCAACAGCGTGGCTTCTCTAATCGGCATGCGATGTTGTCTCATCGATCCCCTCCAGCAACCGTAGCGGATAGTCGACCTTGCGGAGCGGCGGCAGCGACCCCCTGCCTACCGGTCAGGTGCACTACCCTAAGCCCCTAGTATTCACAATGTTGATCCTTGCAACTGATTTACTGGCGTTCTGATCTTATGCAGAGAGCTTATTACCAAGCACCCTTTCACGATTTTCTTGGTGCGCCAGACCGCCAGATTCTAGGTGAATTGGCTTGCCACCACGGGCACGCATTTGTGCCACGGTCCGCGTCCTGACGCCGTGACTCCCACGAGCATGGACCGTTAGGTCATCCAGTGCCCCTATGACCGTCCGAGCGCGCTACAATGTCTCCCCAACGTCGGAGGCTCGTTCTGGCGGTTACCCAACCTTAACTAGGAGGGGGCGAGGGCTATGCGTCGATTTCTTCCCTCACGCGTTGGTTTTTGGCGAGTCGGGGTGGTTGGCACCCTGGTGCTGGTGTGCTTGACTTGGAGCTCTCTGCGCGCGCAAAACGCGCCTGATGCTCCCATTCCTGAGACGGTCCGATTCAACCGTGACATCCGGCCGATCCTGTCGGACAAGTGTTTCACGTGTCACGGTCCGAGTTCGACCGGGCGACGCGCGAATCTGCGCCTCGACGATGAAGCGGCCGCGAAAGCCAAGGTGATCGTGCCGGGCGATCCCGAGCACAGCCTGGTCATTCAGCGCATCACCTCGACCGACACGCGGCGCCGCATGCCGCGCCAGGGCGAGGCGCTGAGCGAGCGCGACGTCAAGATCCTCACGAGATGGATCGAGCAGGGCGCGGAGTACGAGCCGTGGTGGTCGTTCGCCGCGCCGGTGCGCGCGCAGCTCCCAACGGTCAAGGACGCGTCGTGGCCGAAAAACGAGATCGACTACTTCATCCTGGATCGGTTGGAGAAGGAAGGCCTCAGGCCTTCGCCCGAAGCCGACCGCACCACGATCATCCGACGGGTGACCCTGGATCTGACGGGACTTCCGCCGACGCTGGCCGAAGTGGACGCGTTTCTGGCCGACGAGTCCCACGACGCGTACGAGAAAGTGGTGGATCGCCTGCTGGCCTCGCCCCATTACGGCGAGCGGATGGCGGCGACATGGATGGCCGTGGCTCGCTTCGCGGACACCATCGGCTACCAAGCGGATTACGCGCGGGACATGCATCGCTGGCGCGACTGGGTGATCGGCGCCTATAACCGGAACCTGCCGTTCGACCAGTTCACCACCGAACAGCTGGCAGGAGACTTGCTGCCCAACGCGACGCAGGACCAGATAACCGCCACCGGGTTCAATCGCCTTCATCGCCTGATGGCGGAGACCGGCTCGAATCCGGACGAGTATTGGGTGGAGAACGTTCTCGATCGAACGACGACGATGGGTACGGCCTGGCTCGGGCTGACGCTGGGGTGCGCACGCTGCCACGACCACAAGTACGATCCCATCGCGCAGAAGGACGTTTACCAGTTCTATTCGTTCTTCAACAACAGCGCCGAATCGGGTGTGGGGCTGAAAGGCGGCAACTCGCCACCCGTCATGGCCGCACCGACTCCCGAGCAGCAGGCCAGATTGAAGGAGCTCGAGGACAAGGTTACGGCCGCCGAGGAGCAGGTGGCCGATTTCCGTCCAGAAATCGAGAAGGCTCAGCGGGCGTGGGAGCGATCGCTCGAGGACGGAAATCCGGTTGTTGGGGCGATGAGCGACAACCTGGTCGCATTCTTCCCGCTGTCATCCGAGGCTGAAAATCGCTTCGACGGGAAGCGCTTTGTGGAAGGCGGCACGATCAATCGTCTCGGTCCCAAGAACGCGTTCACCATGGCGGCGTGGATCGAGCCAGACGCTCCAAGCGGTCCGATCCTGACGCGGACGTCGATGAACGCGAAGCTACGCGGCTACCAGTTCATGCTCAAGGACGGCAAGCTGCAGCTCAACCTCGCGACGGGTTACTGGATGGATGAGGCGATCCACGTAGAGACCAAGGAACCGGTGGCGTTGAGCGGCCGCCATCACGTGGCGGCGACCTACGACGGGTCGTACCAGGTTTGGGGGGTCCGAGTCTACGTTGACGGAAAGCAGGTCCCGTTGAACCTTCTGTTCAACGCGATGGGGTATCCGTCGCTTGAGCTCCCCGCGGATCCGCTGCGTATCGGCGCGGGAGGCGGCCCCGAACGGTTCCGCGCGTCGATCAGCGACGTACGTCTCTACGATGTTCCTCTGTCGCCGGCGGAGATTGTCGCGCTCGCAGAGCCGACAACCATCGCCGAGATCGCCGCGATTGATCCGACGCAGCGGACCAACGCGCAGGCCGGCAAGATCGACGCGTACTTCCTCGAGAACCAGGCGACCGGGCTAGTCGACAGAGTCCGGCGGACGGGTCGACAGAACCAGCAGCGGCGCCGCCAGAGGGAAACCGCCAAGGTTACCCTGGAGAGGTCCTTGGCGGCTGTGAAGGACGCTCGGCGAGAGAAAGAAGCGTTCGAAGACACCTTACCGACGGTGATGGTCATGCAGGAACTCCCGGAGCCGCGGCAGGCGCATATCTTACTTCGCGGGAATTGGGAGACACCTGGCGAGAAGGTGGACCCGGGAACCCCCTCGTGGCTGCCGCCAATGCCGGCCGGTGCGCCCAGGAACCGGTTGGGGCTCGCCCAGTGGCTGATGGATCCGTCCAACCCGCTCACGGCGCGCGTCGTCGTGAATAGGTATTGGGAAAAGTACTTCGGAACCGGCCTGGTCAAGAGCACGGACAACTTCGGTTCGCGAGGAGACCAGCCCTCGCATCCGGAGCTGCTGGACTGGCTGGCCACCGAGTACCCGCGGGTCAACTGGGACGTGAAAGGCATGCAGAAGCTGCTCGTGACCAGCGCCACATACCGGCAGGCGTCTCGTGTCACGCCGGCTTTGCTGGAGCGGGACCCCGACAACCGTCTACTGGCGCGTGCGGCCCGCTTCCGTCTGCCGGGCGAGATGGTGCGCGATCAGGCCTTGGCAATCGCCGGCCTGCTGTCGCCCACGATCGGCGGGCCCTCGGTGAAGCCCTATCAGCCGGAGGGATTGTGGGATGTGACGAACAACACGTATGACCCGGGTCATGGAGAAGACCTCTATCGCCGGAGTCTGTATACGTACTGGAAGCGCTCGGTTGCCCCCCCTTCGCTAGCGATGTTCGATGTGGCCGAGCGAGACAACCCAGCGGTCGTCCACAACCGGACCAACACGCCGCTTCAGGCACTGGCCCTGATGAATGACGTCACCTACCTAGAGGCCGCACGCATGTTTGCCGAGCGGATACTGACCGAGGGCGGGACGACGGACCAGGACCGCATCGCTTACGCGTTCCGGCTGGCAACGGCCCGCGAGCCTAACGAGACCCAGTTCACCGTGCTCCTGGAGGAGTTGCAGTCGTTCCGTGAACGATATCGCACGGACGAAGAAGCCGCGCTGAAGGTGTTGAGTCAGGGCGAACACCCGCGCAACGAGACCCTCGACGTTTCCGAGTTGGCAGCCCATGCCGTTGTGGCGAGTTTGATTCTCAATCTCGACCAGGTTGTCACGAGAGAGTAGCGGCAGGAGACTTCGCGTTTATTTTGAGGAGCGTCAATTATGGATCCGCGAATCGAACATGCTCGGCTGATGAACCGGCGCTCGTTCATGAGGGTCGGCACCGGCGGCATCGGTCTCGCTGCGCTGTGGTCGCTACTCGGCAACGATCTCACGATCGCGGGGGCCGGAGCCCCCGCGATCGGGGGTCTGGAGGGCCTTCCGCACTTTGCGCCCAGGGCAAAACGGGTCATCTACCTTCACATGCTTGGGGCACCTTCGAATCTTGATCTGTGGGATTACAAGCCGATGCTGAAGGATCTGGCCGGAACGAATCTGCCGGATTCAGTGCGCGGGGGCCAGCGGCTCACCGGCTTTACCGCGAACCAGGCGACGCTGCCTATCGTCCCCTCGCAGTTCAACTTCACGCAGCACGGACAATCGGGACAGTGGGTGAGTGAACTGATGCCCCACACAGCGAAGGTCGTCGACGACCTCTGCTTCATCAGGACGATGTTCAACGAGCAGATCAATCACGATCCCGCCATTTCGCTGCTGCTCACCGGGTTTCAGCTGGCCGGCAGACCCACTCTCGGTGCGTGGTTGAACTATGCGCTCGGCAGCGAGAATGAGAACCTCCCGGGCTTCATCTCGTTTTTCTCGCGGGGCACGGCGCCATCGTTGGTGGCTCATGACCGCATGTGGGGCTCCGGCTTCCTGCCACCCAGATACGGCGGGGTCAAGTTCGGGGCCAGCAAGGACCCCGTCCTGTACCTGTCCGATCCCGAGGGTTTCGAACCGGCCGACCGCCGGCGGTTCCTGGACGGTCTGGCGGCGCTGAATCAGAACTCCCTGGACGAGTTCGGTGACCCGGAGATTGCGAATCGAATCGAGCAGTACGAGCTGGCGGCGAGGATGCAAACCTCCGTGCCCGAGCTGATGGACCTGTCACCAGATAAGGAGCCAGACAGCACCTTCGAACTCTACGGGGAGGAGTCTCGCACGCCTGGAACCTTCACTCGCAATTGCCTGCTGGCTCGGCGGCTGGCTGAACGAGGGAGGCGTGCGGTTCATTCAGCTGACGCATGGAGGCTGGGATCACCATAACGACCTGCCCAATCTGATCACTGCTTGTGCCCACGACGTCGACCAGGGATCGGCGGCGTTGATCCAGGACCTGAAACAGAGGGGGATGCTCGAGGACACGCTTGTGATGTGGGGCGGCGAGTTTGGACGAACGGTGTACGGACAGGCCTCTCGCCCTGGCCAAGTGCCCTCCAGCACCACGAGCTATGGGCGCGATCACCACGTGCGCTGCTACACAGTATGGATGGCTGGCGGCGGCATCAAGCCGGGCATCTCGTACGGCGAAACCGACGACTTCAACTACAACACGGTGAAGGACCCCGTCAGCATTCACGATCGACACGCCACGGTGCTTCACCTCCTAGGTATCGACCATACGCGCCTGACTCGCAAGTACCAGGGGCGCGATTTCCGCCTCACCGACGTCTTCGGCAATGTGGTGAAGGGCGTTCTGGCATAGCGTTG
>JAKZVK010000568.1:0-4201 GCA_047516085.1 Bryobacterales bacterium | reverse complement strand
GACCTTGGCCGCTCGCCCGCCCACTTCAGCCCACACATCTTCCATCCGACGGGCGCGAAACTCATCTTTCACACTCACTCGCCGTTCAACATGCTCGTCGCTCTGCCGATCACGGCGACACTAGGGCCGACGGCGGCCTACAACTTCTGCGTCATCTTGGCTCTGTGGCTGGCGGGCGTCGGGATGTATCTGCTGGTCAAAGAGATCACGGGCGACCCGCGCGGGGCGTTCCTGGCGGGGCTGGTGTTCGCCTTCTTTCCGCAGCTCATGGAACAGGTTTTCGAACACCTGAACCTCGTGGCGGTGCAATTCATGCCGCTGACGCTTTTCTTTCTGCTGCGGCTTTTCCAACACGGCGGCCTGCGCAACGTGTTGGGTGTCAGTTTCTATTTCACCCTCACGGCCCTTTGCAGTTGGCACCTGGGTCTTGAATTAATGCTCGCGATGTTGCCGGTGGCAGTGATGGAGTTGATTCGCCGGCGACATCGCGCTGGGATGGCGGTGCGCGATCTTATCGTGGCGAGCATGGTTGTAGGGGTCTTGCTGTTGCCGTTGGTCACGCCGATGATCGTCGAGATGATCGGTGGCGCGGACTACTTCCGCAAGCCGCCACAGAACCTTGGCGTGGACGCGCGCTTCCTGCTCATCCCGCATTACGGGCACACACTCTGGGGTGGGCTGGTGTCCGCGCTCTATGTCGATCAGCCCTACCGGTCGCCGGGATACATCGGCTACCTCGGGTTTGTCCCGTTGATGCTGGCGATGCTGGCGGTCGTTCGCCGGCCCTCGGGGTGGCTGTTCTGGTGGGGCTTCACGGCTTTCGCGATCCTCCTGGCGCTGGGGCGGCATCCGTTATGGGGGAGGGAAGTGATCGACTAGATCACGTTGCCGTTCGCTCTGCTCGAGCAGGTTCCCCTGTTTGATCTGCTGCGGGTGGCGAACCGCTTCATGATCCTGGCGAGTTTGGGCCTGGCTGTGCTGGTGGGTCTCGGATGGACGGCCCTGCGTAAGAAGAGCAATGTGCGGTTCCTCGTCCTGGCGGGTTTGATTTGCTTCGAGTATTCGTGGATCCCGTACCCGGTGAAGAAGGTTGAGGTTTCGCCGTTCTATGAGGAGCTGGCACGGTCGGAGCGCGCGGGCGCGGTTTTCAATGTCCCGTCGCATCAGCGGAGCCGCTCGGGTCCGAATTTACTGGCGCAAACGATCCATGGTCGGCCGATTGGAGACGGGTATGTTTCGACTCGTCCCGTTGAGGCCGATGATTTCATCGTCCGCGAACCCGCTCTCTCGGACCTTATCGGCATCCCCAAGCTCGAACGCCCCTTGGATCGCGACCGACTGCTGAAACTGGGCTTCGACACCTTCGTCATCCACAAGTTCAAAGTGAACAGCTTCAAGACGAAGGCGATGGCTGAAGCCGACCCAGCCGACATCGTGGGCATGCGTTCCGTTCGGCGGCTGGGGGGCGTGCCGGACGAGACCTACGAGCGTCTACGTGCCGAGCTAATCGAGTTGTGCGGTGAGCCGGCTTTTGAAGACGACAAGATCGTGGTGTTTTTTCTCGAACGCCGACCTGGCGGTTCCTGAGGCCTCGGCGTCGTAAGGCTTGGTGCTCAGCGCTTGTAGCCGATCTTGCGCAGGAACTCGTGACGGTGTTCGATGTCGGCGGCTTGCTCAACGCCCGTGGGCGTTTCGCCGTCAATCACACCGAGCACCCCTCGGCCGAGGTCGGTCTCGGCCACGATCACCTCGAGAGGATTTGCTGTCGCGCAGAAGATGCGCACGACCTCCGGGCACTCCTTGATGCGGTTCAGAACGTTGATGGGGAAGCCGTCCTTGAGAACGATCACGAAGAGGTGCCCGGTGCCGACGGCCGTGGCGCTGTCGGCGGCCACCGTCTTGAGGTCGTCGTCGTTGCCCTCGACGCGAGTGAGACGGTCCTGGGAGGCCTCGTTGAAGGCGATGCCGAATTTCATCTGCGGCACAGTGGTGACGATGATTTCGTAGAGGTCCTCGACCGTCTTGATGAAGTGCGATTGGCCCAGGATGAGGTTGGCGCCTTCGGGGATGTTCATCTTGACGGTGCTGAGATTCATGATCGGGCCTCCAGAGGCGCGGGCGGTGGGACTGAAAACCTTATTCTATCCGTCTGATCTAAGCCTCACCTGAGAAGTGACGTGTCCTTGTAGGGGGTGTGGCGTAAGGCTGTCTACCGACAGCTGGAGCCTTACGCCACATGAACTCCGACTTGTCGGTTTGAGGTCGAGGCCATCGGCAGCGGCCTGCCACGAAGCGCCTGGACTACGCGGGCACAGCCGGTCGCTTCACGGGCACAACCGTTCTGTGGAGTCCGGCCCCGGGTATTGTAAAATGCGTTCAAGCCCGTCAGCTTCCCCGCCAGCCGCGCTTCGGCCGCATGCGCAAGATCATCCTAGCTTCCGTCCTGCTCGTCCCCCTGCTCCTGTACTCGCAGAACTCCGGTGACCAGCCCAAGCCGGAGAATCTCGCGCCGTACTTCCCGACGCCGACGAGCGTGGTGAAGGCCATGCTCGAACTCGGCGAGCTGCAGCCGGGCGAGTTGCTCTACGACCTGGGCAGCGGCGACGGACGCATCGTCATCATGGCCGCGCAGAGCTTCGGGGCCCGAGCCGTTGGATTCGAGATCGATCCCAGACTGGTGGCCCAAAGCCGCCAGCGTCTGATCAAGCGCAAGATCACCGCCCTGGCCCGTATTCAAGAGCAAGATCTGATGGCCGCCGATCTCTCGAAGCCCGACCTGATTACCGTCTACCTGCTACCGGCGTCGAACGACAAGATCCAACCCTTCCTCGAGCAGGAGATGAAGCCGGGCGCGCGTATCGTGTCCCACGACTTCACGTTTCGCGGGTGGACGCCGGACAAAGAAATCACCGTCCACGACCCCAGCGACGAAGAGATCCCGACGCACAAGCTGTATCTGTACCGCCGCTGATTATTTCCCGTCGGCCCCTGGTTGCCAAGTTGCGCACCCGTGATTGAACTCGCCGGTGGGCTGCGAGGGCTCGCAGTGGACAGGTTCGTGAAGGCCCGGGTGAGCCTGCGTGCGAAGCGCAGCAGCGACGGCGCGAGCCCAGTGTTCTTTTTTTTCAAAAAATCAAACAGTTTTGCTATATAATGACTTCCGTACTCCCTCCGCTGTGAGCCCTTCCCGAGACCCGGCCGCGGTCTTCTGATTCCTTTGAAAGGTTGAGAGTTGCTTGCCGCCTACCGCGGCCATGATGGAACGTTTTGTCGAGGTTGGACTGGTCCTAGGTCTGCTGTGGATCTGGTCCCGGTATTACCAGCGGGCTTGTCGCGCTGTGTCGTCCTTGGTGGAACGTACGGAGGCTGCGCCCGTGATGCAAGAGAAGGTTCGCGAAGAGGCCGCCGCCGCTGGCCGCGTCCCTGGGCATTCCACACCTGGGGCCAAGGTGCACGAGGCGGTGGAAGCCTAGAGCTGCCATGGCACTTTTTAAGACCCGTACTGCCGCGATCTACGGCGTCGACGCCCTGCTGATCGACGTCGAAGTGGACGTCTACATGGGCTCGATCAAGGACTACTTTACCGTCGGCCTGCCCGATACGGCGGTCAAGGAGAGCCGTGAGCGGATCAAGTCGTCGCTGATCAATGCGGGCTTCGGGTATCCCAACAAGGCGATTACGGTCAACCTGGCGCCGGCCAACATCCGCAAGGAAGGGGCGGGGTTCGATCTGCCGATGGCGCTGGGCATCATGGGAGCGATGGGGACGATTCCCTCCGACGCGATGGAGAACTTTCTCGTCGTCGGCGAGCTTTCGCTCGACGGCGGCTTGCGGCCGGTGCGGGGGGCGCTACCCGTGGCGGTTTGCGCCAAGGCTGCCGGTATACCGAACGTGATCGTACCGGCGTCGAATGCCGCGGAGGCCGCAGTCGTGGAAGGCGTAAACGTGTACGGGGTCGACTACCTGGGCGACGTCGTACAGTTGATCGAAAAGCCCGAATCACGCAAGCCGGCCAGCAGCAAGCACGCACTCAACGGGACGACCGACATCCACAAACACATCCACGACTTCCGTGACGTCAAGGGGCAGGAAACGGCCAAGCGCGCGCTCGAGATCGCGGCCGCCGGGGGACACAACATCCTCATGGTCGGCCCGCCCGGCTCGGGCAAGACCATGCTGGCGAAGCGCTTCTCGGGCATCT
>JAKZVK010000567.1:0-4414 GCA_047516085.1 Bryobacterales bacterium | reverse complement strand
CGAGACCGTCAAACAGCGGCTTCACTACGTCCACCAGGAAGGCCAGCAGGTCTACAAGTATGCGGTTCGGAAAATGTCGGAAGTGTGTGTTTCGCTTCTCGAGCGCAACGGCCTGACCCCAGACGACGTGGATGTTCTGTTGCTGCACCAAGCCAACGGCCGCATCGTGAATGCGGTAGCACAGCGCTTGGGAATCCCATCCGAAAAAGCGGTCCTCATCATCGACCGGTACGGCAACACGACCGGCGCGACGATTCCCCTCGCCACGCGTGAAGCCCTCGAGACGGGCAAGCTCAAGAAGGGCGATCTTGCCCTGATGGCCGCTGTCGGAGCGGGTCTCACGGTCGGTGCGGCATTGTGGCGCTGGGACGATGAATAGGACCTGACCGCATGCTCGTCATCGATACCCACGCACACCTATTCTCGCCCGACGAAGAGAAATACCCTCCCCGGGAGAACCCTTCGCGGCCGCCCGCGGGCAAAGGCACGATCGAGCACCTGCAAAGGGAGATGAAGGCGAACGGCGTCGACGGGGCGTGCGCGGTGCAGGTCGGCGGTTTCTATCGCTATGACAACCGCTTCATCTGTGACTCGGCGAAGGCACACCCAAGTTGGATCGCCGGAATCTGTACCCTCGACCCGAACGACCCGCACAGCCCCGGGCTGCTGGCGCGGTTCGCTCGCGAATACGGAGTACGCGGCATGCGGAGTGTCCCGGCGCGCGGACGGCAGCTCGATCACCCCGGGGTGCGGGCGTTGTGGAAGACGGCGCTTGACAACGGCATCGTCATCAACCTGCTCACCGGCCACGAACTGGCCGATCAGGCCGATCGCCTGTTGAGCGATTTCCCCGACCTGCCGGTGGCTCTCGAACATGCCCTGCGGCTGCAAGCCGACGGTCCCGTCGAGGGGACGCTCGAAGCGCTGGCCAAACTCTCAAAGCGCAACAATTGCCACGTCAAGATGTCGTTCATCGCCAACGGTTCCGCAGGTTGCTCGGACGGGTACCCTTGCCGCGGCTTTCACGAAGTCGTGATGAAGGTGATCGAGATGTTCGGCCCCGAGCGCTGCGCCTGGGGTGCCCACTTCCCGCTCGAGAAGTATTCCCCCGCGCTGACCTATGCCCAGCACCTGCGGATTTACACCGAGGATTTGCCGCTGACCAGCGCCGCCCGCGCGGCGATCGTGGGCGGCACGGCCAAGAAGCTTTGGTTCCCTCACCGGGACTTGGACGATCGATAGCCGGGCGGGTGTTGATTACAAGCGGAGATGCCGGGCCAAACACTCTGAGCCGCAGGCGTGAGCCTGCGTTGAGCTACTGCCATCTGTCGCGGCAGCCGTTGGACTTTGGACCTCGACCAAACCACGGGGCGCCTTCTTCCGTCGACCCCCACCTGTGTCCGCGGCACGGCGACGCAGGCTAACGCCTGCGGCTCTGAGCATGCGTTTGGACCTATACGGCTCGTTGCGAAATCCTGCCTGGTCATGGGCACAGATCTCGCCAATCACCGCGCGGGAACAGATGTGGAATCTCCGCTTGCCGTTGATGCGGTAGGTTTCGAAGTCGCTGTGATCGATGGTGCAAATCGTAGCTAGTGACTCGCGTTGAGCGAGTTGCAAGAGGGTGGCGTCCGCGAAATCCATCGGCCGGTCGTGCATCGCGGGGGCCGCCTGAGACCCACTGGCACTCTTGGCGTCTTTGCGCGACACTAGCGGGGGTCGCGTAAGGAGGATGACGCCCATGTCTCGGCATTCTTGGATTGATCGATCTGTGACGGTTCTCTGTGGACTCACTCTGGCCGTCCCTGCAACTCTGGCTCAAGGTGCGCCGGAGGTCACGTTTCCCGCGGCGCGGCCGCCCAACCACGACATCGTTGTCGAGAACCGAGTTCCGGCAGCGATGCGCGATGGGGTGGTTCTCCACGCCGACGTCTACCGGCCGAAGGGAGAAGGCCGGTACCCGGTCCTGATCTCGCGAACGCCTTATAGCACGGAGCGGTTTCCGTCCTCGCATCGGGCCGCGATGTTCTTCGCCCGCCGCGGATATGTCTATGTCTTCCAAGACGTGCGCGGCCGCCATGAATCGACTGGCGCGTGGGATCCCGCGCGAAACGAGTTCGACGACGGCTATGACACGGTCGAATGGGCCGCCAAGCAGCCTTGGTCGAACGGCAAGGTGAGCATGCAGGGCGGGTCGTACTTGGGCTCGGACCAGTGGCAGGCGGCGATCCTGCAGCCGCCGCATCTAACAGCCATCTTCCCCGACGTCGCGGCCACGAGCTGGTATCACCATGCCTTCACGCTAAACGGCGGCTTTCGGCTCTCGCTGGCGTTTGGATGGGGCCCGGTTCGGCAGGAGTCGCATGTTATGCAGAACACGGGTCAGCACACCGTGGAGGGCGGCCCGGAGGCCATCAGCTACGACAAGGTGATCTGGCATCTGCCCTTGATCGACATGCAGAAGTTGGTGGGCCGAAATGCGAAGTTCTACCGCGACTGGATCGAGCATCCCGACTACGACGACTACTGGAAGGGGGTCAGCGTCGAAGAGCACTTCGACAAGGTTGAGGTGCCCGCGTACAACACCGGCGGCTGGTTCGACATCCTCCTGCAGGGCACACTCAACGGCTACACCGGTCCCAGCAAGCGCGCCAAGACCGAAATCGCGCGTAAGGGCACGCGCTTGCTCGTCGGCGCGTGGGGACACGGGCCGTCACGCAAGCACGGCGACTTGGACTTCGGCCCGACGGCTCACGTCGATGAAAACAGCGTCCAGCTTCGTTGGTACGACCACTGGCTCTACGGCATGGACAACGGTCTGGCTGATGAGCCGCCCGTCACCCTGTTCCAGATGGGCAGAAACCGTTGGCGCTTCCACGACGACTTCCCACTGCCCGAGACACAGTACAAGAAGCTCTATTTCCACGGCGGCGGCAAGGCCAACAGCTACCGCGGCGACGGCGGGCTTTCGTGGGACGAGCCGGGCCCGAACGAACCGGCCGACCGCTACCGTTACGACCCCGACCACCCGGTCCCGAGTCACGGCGGCGCCAACTGCTGCGGCACGCCCACACGCATCGGTCCGGTGGATCAACGCCGGGTCGAGAAGCGCAACGACGTGCTTGTCTACACTTCGGACTTCCTCGAGGAAGAAGTCGACGTGACCGGTCCGATCAAGGTCGTGCTGTATGCGTCGTCCGACGCGGTCGACACCGATTGGGTCGCGAAGCTGGTGGACGTCTACCCGGATGGCAAGGCGTACAACATCGCCGAGGGTATCTTGCGGGCACGGCACCGCGAGGGACAGGACAAGCCCAAGCTGATGGATCCCGGCACGGTCTACCGCTTCGAGATCGACCTGCTCGCCAGCAGCAACGCCTTCCTGCCGGGACACCGCATCCGCGTCGACATCACCAGCAGCCACTTCCCGCAGTTCAACCGCCATCTCAACACCGGTGAACCCTTCGGCAAGAGTGACAAGGTCAAGATCGCCACCCAGACGATCCATCACACGAAGGCGCAACCGTCGCACGTGTTGTTGCCGGTGATCCCAGGAAACTAGGCGGGCGACGCGCGAGCCACTTTGCGTTCTTTGCGCCTTTGCGAGAAACTACTGCCGGTGGGTCCGCGCAGGGACGATCCGCACAACCGCTGCGGGTGCTCTATGGGAAGCAAATCAGCAACACCACTCCTTATCTTGACGCTGGCCGGCGTGGCTACGGCGCAGATCGACTTTCCGCCCTCGCGGCCTCCAAGCCACGACATCGTCGTCGAGAACAAAGTCGCCGTCCCCATGCGCGACGGCACGATCCTCTACGCCGACGTCTACCGCCCGAAGAGAGAGGGCAAGTACCCTGTGCTCGTGTCCCGCACACCTTACAGCACCGAGCGTTCCCCGAGCGCCTACAGCGCGGCGGTGTTCTTCGCCCGCCGCGGCTACGCCTACGTGTTTCAGGACGTCCGTGGGCGTCACCAATCCGAGGGTAAGTGGGACGCCTATCGCGATAACATCGACGACGGTTACGACACGATCGAGTGGGCCGCCGAGCAGCCATGGTCGAACGGCAAAGTCGGCATGCAAGGCGGCTCGTACCTCGGGCACGTGCAGTGGCATGCGGCCAAGGCCGTTCCGCCGCATCTGGTGACGATCTTCCCCAACGTGGCGGCGTCGAGCATCTACCACGACTCCGTCACCGTCAATGGCGGTTGGCGGCTGGCGAAGAATCTCGGCTGGGGAGCGGTGCGCCAGGAATCACGCATCATGCAGAACACCGGGCCGCATACGATGCAGGGCGGTCCGGACAACGTCAGCTACGATCGGGCACTTTGGCATCTTCCCATCCTTGACATTCAGCACCAGTTGGGCCGCGACGCGTACTTCTTCAAGAACTGGATCGAGCACCCCAACTACGAC
>JAKZVK010000566.1:0-4148 GCA_047516085.1 Bryobacterales bacterium | reverse complement strand
GCTCGGAGCTGATGGTCCACGTCTTAGAAGGAAAGAAATTCAAGGATGGAGAACTGATCGAACAACGCGCCGCCTGACCCGCCCCGTCCACAACATTTGACAATATCTCACGCGCTCGTAATGCTCCTCCGTCGAGTCGGATTCAGAAGAGTGGCCTACTCGTAGTGCACACAGTCGAGATTATAGCTCTATTTGCCGAGGTAACGTCTAGCATGCGCTGTTGAGAGCAGTCTTTGGCAATCCAATCCGAGGGCTGGACCCGCAAAACTGGGCAGTTCGGGGGCACGCCCTGGGCTGTTAGTTGTGCCGCTCCTTCGGAGCTTTGGGGGCATTGGCGGACCGGCGCAGGCACCCGTCCCTACGATGGTCTGCGGCGGGTGCTGGCGGCCCTGAGGGTCGGGGGCTACTCTTTGATCCCCGCCAGCTCCTACAGCAGGTTCCAGTTCTCCAAGCGGTCCTGCTGGGCGAGCAGCATCTCCTCGGACGGGTTGCCGTCCTTGTCGAAGTGCTTGGAGAAGCGGCCCTCGCTACGGGCGAAGGCCTATCGGAAGGCCTATCGGGTCGTGGTAGGGACGTCGGTCACCCGACGCCCCCCGCACAGATCAGTACATGAGCGTTGACTCATACGGCTCCTACCTCGGATGCATGGCCGCAAATCGCACGTTCGGAAACGGATGATACGTGTGAGCCTTGGGCAAAGCATATCGGTAGCATATCGGTGACAGTCACGGAAGGCTACGTAGTCGTCAGCGGGGGCGTTGTGTTCAGCGGTGACGCTTCGCAGCCCGAGCGTTTTGCGAATCCAGTCACAAGGTCAACGAGTCACGTGACCAGACATCCATGTGCACGCATCGGGTCGCCCCCCGCAGTGGCGAGGGGCCGTCGCGGAAGATTGAGTTGGGGTTTTCAGGCGTTGCCGGCGGGCGGGTGATGGGTGGACGCAGCGGCCCACCCTGCGGTTCGAGTGCCTGTTGGGGGGGAAGGTCGGGTTGTGTGCGTGCAGGGGAGCCGTGTCGGAGGTGGCGGCACGTGGCAGGGGTTGAGCCGCCCCTTGCAGGGCTCTGGCCGGATGGGGGGGGGTGGTTTCCCAGGGCTTACGCCGCTGGGCTGATATTTGGTCCGCCCCCCTTGGGGGCTCTGTTTGTCGGGGCGTGGGCGCGATGGAACGAGAGTCGGGGCGACACGGACTGCTGTCGAACCGACAACGGCTCGGTGCGCCGAGGCTTTTCCATCGCCCTGTCAGGGCTCCCGACGCAAGAGGTTCGATACCTGGGGTTCCGCCTAGCGGCGTCACCCAGGCTAACATCCAACGCCGCTTCGCGGCTGGCGTCCGGTGTGGGGTGCTGGAGCGAGGTCGCGGGGTTGGCGCCGCGCGCCCGTACTAGCGGCTGGCGGTTGGGTCGGGCGGCGTTGCCGGCGGGCGGCTGATGGGTGGACGCAGCGGTCCACCCCTACAGGGCAGGGTGCGTGTGGGAAAGGTTGGGTTGCGCGCGTGCGGGGGAGTCGGGTCGGAGGTGGCGGGGGTTGAGTCGCCTCTTGCAGGGCTCTGGCCGGATGGTGGGTTGGTTTCCCAGGGCTTACGCCGCTGGGCTGATAGTTGGGCCGCCCCCCGTTGGGGGCTCTGTTTGTCGGGGCGTGGGCGTGATGGAAAGAGAGTCGGGGCGATACGGACGGCTGTTGAACCGACAACGGCTCGGTCCGCCGAGGCTTTCCCATCTCTCTGTCAGGGCTCCCGACACAACAGGTTCGATACCTGGGGTTCCGCCCTAGTTAGGTCGATCGTGACGGTCTGATTCTTGGCGCGCCAGGCGTTCCAGGCACCGGGGCCTTGGCGGAGGATTTCGAGTTGTTTTTCGCCGGCCACGGTGAGGTTATTATGCCGGGGCTTTGGGGCAAGGGGGAGATTGCCGAGGTCCTGCGCCCCTTCAGGGCTTGTGATGTTATTGGGTTCGCCTACCCCCGGCTGAAGCCTGGGGCTATTATCCGTCGGCCCCTCCGGGGCGAACAGGCAGGATACCGTTTCATCTGTGTGAATCTGTGTCCATCTGTGGATTGCCCGGGTTGGGGGCGCGGGCACGGCATGCCGTGCCCCTACATTTTCAGCGGTACGGATTGGACATCTAGAGGTTCTGGAGGAAGTAGTTGAACTCGCGCTCGCGGCCGATCGTGGTGGCCGGGCCGTGGCCGGGGATCACGTCGATGTCGTCGTCAAGAGCGAGCAGCTTGTCGCGGATCGAGACGAGGATGCGGCGGGAGTCGCCGCCGGGCAGATCGGTGCGCCCGATGCTGTCGCGGAAAAGAGTGTCGCCCGCGAGGAGCTTGTTCTCGCTCGGCAGGTGGAGGCTGATGCTGCCTTCGGTGTGTCCCGGGGTGTGGAGGACGTGGAGCTTTGTCTCGGCCAGGCTGACGACGTCGGCGTCGCGCACGGTGACATCAATGGCGGGCTTCTCCGGCGGCCGCATGCCGAGCATCGCCGCCTGCTGTTCCAGCGCGTCGCACATCCATAGGTCGTCCTCGTTCATGTAGACCGGCGCGCCGGTTTGCTGGTGGAGTTGCGCCGCGCCCCCGATGTGGTCGATGTGGGCGTGAGTCACGATGATGCCGGTGACGCGGAGTTGGTGGCGGTCGAGAATCGCTTGAATCTTGTCGAGCTCGTCGCCCGGGTCGACCACGAGCGCTTCCCGCGTCTCTTCGTCGCCGAGGATCGAGCAGTTGCACTGGAGCGGACCGACGGGCAGGATCTCGTGAATCATTGTCGGTATAATATCAACTCCCTTTCGACGGCCCGCTTTCGAGGGTCGCCTTGCGACGGCCTGGGGCTCGCCGCCGGCGTTGACGGATGCCGCCGCGGGCCGTCAGTCAAGTCGGCGAACCGGCCAAGGACTCATTCTCGTGACAACTGTGGACATTCTCTTCCGCTGGATTCATATCGTCTCCGCCGCGTTCGTGGTTGGCGGCTTTATTTACGCGCGTTTTGTGATGGTACCGGCTATGGAGGGGCTGAACAGCGAAGAGCGCCTGGCGATGTTCGGCCGGCTCGCCGCGCGTCTGAAGGCCCTCGCTCTCACCGCGATCCTGCTGCTGGTAATCTCGGGAAGCTACAACTTTTACAATGTCGTGCGCGGCGGGGTCGACACGGCGTATCACATGGCCTTCGGCATCAAGTTCCTGCTGGCCCTGCATGTCTTCGGGATGCTGTTTGTGCTGACCACACCGCCGAGCGGTGACCCGGTGCGTGACGCCAAGCGGCCGCGGTTCATGGTCGGAGCGATGATCTCGGGTCTGATCGTCCTGCTGCTGGGCGCTTACCTGCGGACTTTGCATAGCTGACCCACATGTCAGGTTATGCGGCGCTGCACGAGGCGGCGGCGTGGTTCGATCTGTCCGGGCGGGGCAGGATCGGCGCGACCGGCGCGGACCGCCAGAGCTTCCTTCACAACATTTCGAGCAACGCGGTCGACGGGCTGACCGCGGGCCAGGGGACGCGCGCATTCTTCCTGGACGCGCAAGGGCACATCCTGGCTGATGCCTGTCTGTATGTCGCGGCGGACCACGTACTGCTCGACACCGAGCCCGAGACGCGGGCCTCGCTGATCGAGCACCTCGAGAAGTTCATCATCATGGATGACGTGACGGTCGAGGACCGCAGCGGCGCGCTCGCGGAGTTGGCTCTGGAGGGTCCGCTCGCCGGGGAGGTGGTAAGGCAGGTAGTGCCTCGGGTCCCGACCGAGGACTACGATCACGTGGCGGCGGACGGGGTGCGGGTCATTCGCCACTCGTTCACCGGTCAGCCCGGCTTCCGGTTTGTCGTTGAGGCGGAGCGGAAGGACGAATGGACTAGGAGGTTCGAACAGGCAGCCGTGGCGACAGGCGTTGTGGCCGCCACCGTCGAGGATTGCCTTGCTGTCCGCGTGGAGAACCAGGTGGCGCGGCATGGTGATGATTTCTTCACCACGTCGCTGCCCCACGAGACGCAGCGGCTCGACCGCGTCTCGTTCACGAAGGGCTGCTATCTGGGCCAAGAGATCGTCGAGCGAGTGCGTTCACGTGGACAGGTGAACCGTGTGCTGGTGGGCATCGAAATCGAGGGCGAAGAGCCACCTGAAAGCGGCGCGGACGTGCTGCTTGAAGGAAAGAGGATGGGGGCG
>JAKZVK010000565.1:0-3104 GCA_047516085.1 Bryobacterales bacterium | reverse complement strand
GTTCCACCGCGAAGCCCAGACCACGGTGGAGAGCCTACGGCACACGCGGCTGGCCACGGCCCGACTGCGCTTTCTGTTCGTGGCGGCCAAGATCTGGCGACACGCCGGCCGCAGCGGCCTCAGCTACAGCGATCATTACCCGGAGCAGGGCGTGTTCCAACGCTTTCTCAACCGGCTCCGTGCGATCACACCCCGCGGAGCCAGCTTCCCCCGGTGGTCGAGGTCGCGCTCACTTGAGGGCTGCTCCGTGCATAAAATTCCATGCACCCACGGCAAGGTACTGCAAACACGGTGCCTACGAACTCGATTCTACGGAAGCGGGATCAGGAGCGAGGTGAAAACTAGCACGGCAAGAGCGACAACGACGAATTGCTGATCTGCTGAGCTCCAGCGACGCCCGTCACCGCGACAACCTCAGAGGCGACGGCAAGGCCGAATCTGTTCATAATTCAGGTTGCATGAGGCCGCGCGACGGTAGCTCTCCAATCGAGTCTCCAACGGGGCCGTGAGGTGACTTCGGGTGCTGGAGTGGGGTAACATTAAGGGGTAACAACTTTTCGGGGCTTTTGAGGGTTGTTCGGACCGGCGAGCCTCATATTTTAAATAGGTTAGGGGTTAATCAGCCTGGATAGAGTGCCTGCCTCCGGAGCAGGAGGTCGCGCGTTCGAATCGCGCCGGGCGCGCCATTTCCCCTTTTCTTCCTCGCCAACCCTGTCCGCTCACCGGGCTACGCCGTGGGGCTCACGCAACCAGACCCCCCGCGCACCGTTGCAGACAGCCAAGCAGAGCAGTACACTGGGCGGCACTACCGCCCGATGAAACGAATACTGTCAGTGCTGCCGGTGTGGGCCTTGTTGGCCGTTCCGCTGCCGGCGCAGGTGGAGCCGGTCTCGGAAGCCGAGGCGCAACGGTGGACCCGGCACCTGATTCCGCTGCCGAAAGAGATTTCGATTGCCAACAAGATTTCGGTGACGCCGCGGGGCGTAGCTATCAAAGTCGACGCGGATGCGGGCGCGATCGTTCAAACCGCCGGCGGGGAGCTGCGTGCTCTGTTTGAGACGAAGGCGGGCGGCGCACCCGCGGGGGAACCCGTGGAGATTCGGCTTGGGCTGACCGCCAGCCCGGCCATTCGGCGGCATCTCTCGCCGGACCTGCTGAAACGCCTCGAAGCGTTGCCAAACCATCGGCAGTCCTACTCGATTACGCCGATCCAGGACGGGGGCCTGCTACTCGCCGCCGTCGATCCCAAGGGTCTTTATTACGCCTCGCGGACCTTGCATCAACTGGTCGAACCCTTTCTGACACCGGAACGGGTGTCGATTCCGCTGGCGACGATCGTCGACTGGCCGGACCTGGAGGAACGAGGCCTGTGGAACTTCCCCGAGCCGGGCGAGTGGGTGCCGTGGATGGCCTCGCTCAAGTTGAACTACGGCAAGATGGCGGGGAGCAGGCTCAAGCCCATCGAGCGCGACAAACCGAACGGAGTGATCATCGATCACGACCTCTACCGGTCGGCTTCGCGGATGGCCTTCGAGTACCAACCCTTCCTGACGCACTTCAACTTTCTTCACTCCTACGGCTTGTATCGGGCCTACCCCGAGCTTGCCGGCAAGGGCGACGGAGCCCTCGCCGGGCGCTACTTCGCGCACAAGCAGGGCAATCAGCACCGTGTTCCTAATGCTGCCCATCCACTGTTTCGCAAGCTGCTGACCGAGTGGTTGCGAGATTTCGCGCGCCAGGGGGTGAGTGAGGTAAGTTGCTGGCTGAGCGAACGGCCGGGGGAGGACGGCCGGCCCGAGACGACCGCCGTGGGTCAGGACGTCATGGAAGCGCGCGCAATCATGGCGGCGTTTCGCGAGGTGCAGAAGGAGTATCCGAAGTTCAGTATTCGTGTGTTTCTGTCGACGGTGCCCAGCGGGCGCTATTACCGGGTGATGGCCGAGTTGCCGGAGGACATCAAGATTGAGCGTGCTTGCGCCACCAAGATCGAACGGGTGCTGCATCTGCCGCGGGACTTGCTGCGCAATCCGATGCTTGACCACTACGCCGCCGAAGGCCGCTGGATCGCCAGCTACGACGTCCCGATCACGGCGAATGCGCGCGTCGATACGCCCGAGTTCATGGTGCCGGAGAGTTCGGCCCATCGTGTACGCGACTATGTACGGCAACTGATCGAGCGCCGTTTTCAAGGGGCCTACGGCATGATGGCCTGGGCCGACAACGGCCGAGCGACCTGCGGATTCAATATCCACGCCCTCGCCGAGTACGCCTGGAACCTCAACGGCCGGAGCGAGAGGGAGTTCGCCGTTGCCTGGGCGACGCGAGAGGGATACCGCGAGCCGGAGAAGGTCGGAGAATGGGCCGAGTTGATGGGACCGATTGAGTTCGACGTCTACGATTCCGATTTTCCGATCGCGTACTCCTGGGGCAAGGCGGCGAAGATGATCGAGGAACGCCGCCGACCCTACCTTGGCGAAGGGATCTTCCGTTACTACACGAGTCGCGAGGACTTCGATCGCAAGATCGCCGCCGCAGACCGGGCGTTGGCGATTGCGGAGGGTTTCGAGAACAAGTACCTCGCGAACGAGACCCGGGTCGTACTGTCGTATGTGCGGCTGGCCAAGGGACTTTACGAAGTGGCCGAGCGGGTGGCCACGAGCGACCTGGCGTCCCCGGAAAGCCAGTCTGTGCTACGCAAGAACGTTGCTGAGTTGGCCGCGGCGGGCAAGGAGAATGTGGAGGCGATCCGTCACTGGCGCGCCGCGCTGGGTCCCGAACCGTGGCACCGCCGCGTTCATGACGCTATCGAGGGCACCGAAGATACGGTGAAAGCGGTTAGGGAGTTTGTGACGGGGAAATATCTCTAGTAGGGCGATCGCCGAAGTGCCGGCAGTGTACGTTCAGCGAGGTTCGGTGGATGCGGGACAAGAGCCGAACATGGCTCGGCTCGGCACGCCACGGGCGTGCGCCAGTGTGCCCAGCATGGGCTGTTTCTTGTGAGTTGCAACGTACTCACCGGAACCGATGGAGGTAACCGTAGGGAACCGCAAGGTGGAAGTCGTGGGGCGCAAGCCGCGCGGCCAAGCTGAAGGAAGCGGGGAACA
>JAKZVK010000564.1:0-6375 GCA_047516085.1 Bryobacterales bacterium | reverse complement strand
GCTATTACGTGCAGCTGTCCCGTCCTATGGACTCCTCAGTCGACCAGCTCCGGTCGGTGTTGCCGGTGGGCGCTCGAAGCGTGATCTATCTCCAGCCCAACAACGATCCGCTCGAGGGCGTGTGGTTCAACGTCCGCGAGGCCGGAAACGAGTGGTACTTCACGACTCCACAGGGATGGATCTTGGACCACCCAGAACGAGGAATCGTTTTCCCCTTGGAGGAGCCCGAGAAAGTGTCGCCGTTCGCTGACACCGCATTGACGGCAAGCGACGCTCTTGCCGACTGGCTCGTGGCCGAGAAGCGGGGCTAGCCGCCCGTCTCCACGGGTTCTCCTGGGCGCACTGATTCAAGCGACCAAGGCCCAGTCGAGCCGGGGCATAGTGGTGTGAATCCGGCTTGATCTCCCGAATCATCCGGGCACCCCGAGTCTCTGACGGATCCAGGACAGGGCCGCCTCGCTGGTGACCTCCTGAATTGTCTCTCGACCGGATCGTTCGAACGGACCACGCCATCGACAACACCCACGGCAGTGACGGCCCTGCGATCCTCGGAGCGATAGAACAGCATCAGCGCTCCAGACTCGACTCGTTGGATGTTGGAGCGGCTGAGATAGGCCTTCAGCATCGCGTTGCCCGGCGCGAGCGGCGGGAGCAACTCGGGCTGCGCACGAGCCTCAGGGAACAGCGCGTCATGCCAGCGTGGCTGGATCGGTACAACGAAGGCGTTGCGCACGAGCACGGCCGGAGGACCGAAACGGCGGTGGTACTCGAGCGGATCGAGTTGGGCATCAGCAGCTGTCGGTCGTCGATCCTTGCAGAGGACGGCCTCGCCGCGATCGGTGCGTGCCTCGCAGTCGAAGAAGCCGAAACGCTCGAACAGGGGCACCAGACGGTCGTGATGCGGGTAGATCTCGACGTAGATCCGGTCGTGTCCTTCGCCGGCTGCGTAGTCGAGAACCGACTTCAACAGGAGTTCTCCCCGCTTCGCTCCTTCCGCACGGTCGGCGACTGCGAAGGCGGAGATCTTGAGCACCGTTCCGCGAATCCCGTGAGGCTGGTCGGTCTCGGTCTTCAAGATCGCCACGGCATCGAGGCCGGACTCTCCGTCTATTGCGAAGCAGTGGCGGTGCCCCCGGCGAGCCCGCTGGAACCAAGCGTCGAATCCGCAGTCACCGGCTCGAAAGGACTCGAAGAGTGGATCTGAGGCCGGCAGCCTGTAGGCGGGACACGGCCTGACGGTCGGGAACTGTGTCGGCTCTCCCAACAACCGCTCGAGAACTTCGATGCCATCCTGAATGGTCATGGTTCGGTCGCCGAGACCGGCGTAAGCGGCGTGGCGGCGCAGCGCCCTGTCCTGCGTGATCAGGAAGTCCACGGCCTCGGCGTCGAGCGCCGCGAGCATGTGAGTGTCCACTTCATCGTTGTCCCGCAGCGGTTCCTGGTAGCGGGCTACCTCCAGCAGCCGTGGTGGAACGGTCAGGGGGTCGAGGGTCCGCCACTGCCGCATCCGCAGATTCGAGGCGCGGCGAAGCTCCCGACTGCTCGTGCGGTCGATGTCGCGGCGAGTCGCAGGGGTCAGCCACGCTTCACCCCCGCACCGGTTGAGAAGTTCCAGCAGGCGCGTCGACGCGGCGGAGTCAGGATGCTGGCGCCTCGGTGAGATGTCGACGCACGCGTAGAACACGTTGGTGTCGAACAGCAACTTCGGCGGTCTCATCGATCCTCTTGTCTGACGGGGTTTGAACCCTCGCTCACCCGCCCTCACGTCCTCGACGAGGTACAGCAGGTCGGTGCAACCACGTTCACGCCTGCAGATCGCCGGGCCGGAGACTGCATGAACAGGGATGATAGTGAGTGATCTCAACATATTCACGTACGTCTGCGGCACTGCACCGCTGCCGGAACGTCACCGCGCGCTCCGGCGCCCGCTTCCGGGCAGGCATTGTCAATCCATTCGTCGGGGCTTGGGAGACCCGCCAGCGAAGCGACCATCGCCGAGAACATAAGTTCGAGGTGTGACAGCACGCGGATCCCTGTCAGCACGCCGGAGAATCGCGGCAGCTAGTTGCGGGGGCATTCATGCCCGTCGGATTGTGGACATGACGCAGCGCACGAATGCTTCTCCAGAACTCGATCGTGACCTGATGCAGGTGACTCCCGGCTCGCAGCATCACGCCCAGGTTCCGTTCCGGGACAGTGCCGTGGCATCGAACCCACCGGCCACTGGGCCAACCACCCCACTCGACGGTCTTCACCCAGGCGAGGATTTCACCCCATCCACGCGTAACCAACGTCCTGGCCGAGTACTGCTAGCCGTCAGCCTCGTCATCCATCGGGCGGACCTCGTTGGCGAGCACGAGGATGCAGTCGTGGGCGTGCAGCGCCTGGCACAGCGAACGCATGTTGCGCAAAATGCGCTGCTTGGCCTCAATGGGATCCTCCGCCTTCACTGCCACAAGCGCCACGCCGACCTCCCTGGCAACCTGCCTCAACCCCGGCTGTTCGAGCGAGCTTTGCTCGAAGAAGATCACGCCGCGATATCCCCTGTTGGCGGCCGCGCGGACCAACTCGGTGTCCACCTCGTCAGCACCGTCCCAACGATGGAGTTCCATTGCCGGCCGAGCCTCCAAGGCCAGACTCTGCGGCAGGACGGCATCGTAGAGCAGACGCACGATCAGGCCGCCTTCAAGAAATCGAGCCCAACCAACACCGTGTCATCGACCACAACGCCCTCCAACTCGGCGTACGTCTCGGTGATCGCGGGATATCCGCCGTGTCGGAACAACCCAGCCAGAGCCTTCGCGCTGATCCGGTGACCGTTCAGATAGGGCGACCCGTGGAGAACGGTCGGGTTCAGCCTGGTGTTGGGGCTGGCCTGCAACAGATCGATCGTGGTTCCCCCTCCGTAGTCGAAAGGCCGGAACACATCGTCAATGTCGGTGAGCGGCAGATCGAAATGAGTCTGGCCCGTCTCCACGTCGACCCACCCGTCCCCGCGGTCCACCAGCACCCTGCCCCCTGACGTGGCGCCCAGCTGGACTCCACGGTGGCGCTGGCCGCCTCGGCGGTCTGCCTCGGCTGGCACCCTGCCTCCAGCCATGGCGGCCAGCCCGATCGTCTCGGAATTCGCCGGCACGTGCCCGATCTTCTCCGGCGGGCCGATTCCGTACCCAACGCCGAGACTGACCGCATCGGGATCACCTGCAAACTTGATCAACTCCGCGACAACGCTGCTGGAGATTCTCCGGCGTGACATCGACTTCAGATAGGTCCACGTGCGCACCGCAACCACGTCGCGAAACGTCAGGCGCACCGGCCCGCGCCGTGTCCCTAGGGGCGTGACAAGACCCTTGTCCAGCAGGTAGCGCAAGGATGCTTCCGTCGCGCCCGTCAGAACGGCGGCCTCGCTCAGCGAATAGACACCCGCCGTGAAGACCGCAGGGTCCCAAAGGTGGGTGGCGAGTTGTGGCCCGAGCGCAGTTAGTCGCAGCCTCTGCGCCTCGGGCAGAGCGGCATCGATCTGGCGCAGCAACCTCCCGACGTCTCGGTCCACGGAGGGGATCTCCTCCTGAACGAGGATCTGCGCCTCGGGGAACTTCGGGTAGCTGCTCCTCACTCGGATTCGAGTCGGAGGCCGGCAGACGAGAACGGTTTGGGCGCCAAACCAGAACGGGACCTCCGCCTCCGGCGTCAATCGCCGTACCGTGGCTCCCGCCGCAACCAGGCGAACAGCCAACCTCAGAGCGGCATCCGCGCGAAAGCCGCTGTCCAGCACAACCACCGGTGCCAGGGCGAACCGAGCCGGCTCGGCGCGGGCACCGGGCCAGCGCTGCAGGTGCAGACGTGTCTCATCCGCCGTCGTCGGCGCCACGCGGCGGTCCAATCTGATCTGCCCCACAGGATCGTCGCCGACCACATCGGCGACTCGCTGACGAAGCTGACGCCCGACTGCTGGATTCCCACACAACATGGCCGCGGCCAGCATCAGCCGGCGGTCACCAGCGCCGGCTGCGAGAACTGCCAACACGTCTGCGACCTCGAAAAGGTCGAGGCGAACAGCAATGTCCGCAGCGAAGTGCAACCGCTCGGGATCTGTTCGGAACGTCGGAAGCACACCGGCTATCGCCTCGGGCAGGCAGTCGGCCTCCTCAGCGGTGAGATGCTCCGCGAGACCGGACATGGTCGTGGACAGCGACTGTGACCATGGGTCGGCGCCGAGCAGGGTGCGCTGCACCGCCGCATGCAGGGCGGGCGAAGGCTGCTCTATGGTCGCCATTCGAGATCCCCAAGCGCAGCAACCGGAATGTCCTGGTCGATGCGCTCATCCGGCACATCCCCAGGTGACCACCCCGTGAACCGTCCGGGCACGGCGTCAATGCCCCGAGGCTCGCGCACGTCGACACCGGCAGCCGTCATCCTCGCGGCGGGAAACATCATCACAATGTAGGGAGACTCGTGATCGAGATTCAATCGTGACTTGATCCGGGCGCCGTCCAAACCGGCGATCCGATCCGCAGGCACCAGCCAGGAATGGGCCGCCGCTACCAAGATCCCGCTCTTGAGATCGCCGCCCGCGGTGGCCGCTGGGTCGACCTCGGCTTCGAGATGGACCAGATAGTCCTCGGGAGTGGCGAAGACCTCACGCCGATCAGATCGGAGGTGATGTGACCAGAACGTCGCCACCGGAACGCACCGAGCATAATCGCAGGTCGGCGGCCACATCGGCAGATCGGGTACGACCTGCCGACGCAGTTCTTCGAGATGATCGAGGAAAGTTCGGGTTGGGAAATCGCCAACGGCAGCATCGAGCGAGCTCCATGGCGCGCGAACCGGGGTAGTGCCGAATCGTGGGCCACGATCCGAATCAACTCGCGTGCCTGTGCCACGGCATCGATCACCCCACGAGTGTTGCAGAGGAACTGCTAATTGAGACGTTACCGGTTGCCGGAGCTCCCTCCGAACAGCACCTCACGGCGAGGTTTCGGTTCACTCGCTGTCATCGCGGGTGCGTCGCAGCCGTCTGTTCGCCGAGTTGCCCGGCGACCGCAAGCGTGTCAGCTGGCACCAGGACGCCTCCTAGTGGCCGCTGACGCCCGGCAGGGGCGTCTCCGTCTTGCCGGGCGATCGACGGCGTCGACGTCGGGAACGCTGCGATGCAGGCGATTCCCGGCTCGCACCATCACGCCCAGGTTCCGTTCTGGGACAGTGCCGCGGCATCAAACCCACCGGCCGCTGGGCCAGCCACCCCACCGGCGGTCTTCACTCAGTCAAGGATTTCACCCCATCCACGCGTAGCCAACGTCCTGGCCGTGTACTGCCAGGCGCGCAGCTTCGCCCGCTTCCGAGACGCCATCATGAAGGCAACTGCCTGAGCGGCGTAGCAACCGCGGAACCATCGGGTCGGCGAACCAACTACTGAGACCTCCTCGGCGATCTGGCTTGACCACAACGTTGCGCTGCTTGCTCAGGACGGAAATGGATCCTGTGCGTCCCGCTACAGCCACCAGATCCAGGAGTCGCCGCTGACCGGTGGGTTGTCCAGGAAGGTTCGCAGCGCGGCAATCAGGTCGCCGGGATAGGCGAGCGCGGCGCGGTTGAACCGGGTGGGGTTCGTGAAGATGAGACCGGCGTGGGGTTCGCCGGCAACCGCCCGGCTTGTAGCGAGCACCGGGCAGTCGGACACGTTCTCGGTCACCAGGGCGCGGCCGGCAGCGGTGGCGTGATCCAGCAGGTCGGCGTCGGGGGATCCTCGCAGCGACGGTTCGGCGGCGGTGGCAACGATGTCGAAGCCGGCCTCGGCGAGCGCGGCTGCGATGGCCGGCGCGTGCATCTCGTCGAGCAGCAGCCTCACGTCTCGAGCAGCGCCTGGCGGCGTGCCCAGGCAGCCTCGGCCACCTCCGCCGCCCGAGCCCGCTCCGCCAGCGCCGCGTCGATCTCGTCGGTGAACTCCGCGTAGTAGGCCAGCGCGGCGTCGACCATGGCTTCGCTCAGCCCCAGCAACTCGGCCGCCCGGGACCGCCGCTGCGCCGCCGGCACATCGCCGCCGATGAGACCTCCGATGACATCGGCCACCTCGGGACCGCCCACCAGAAGAGCCCGGCGACCCGCTGGACCGTCCCGGAACAACACCGCAGGGTGGGCGTCCATGCGCAGACCCTCGTCGATCAGCCGCTCGGCGAGTGGCGAAACGCCCTGGCCGCGGCGACGGGCACTCTCCTTCAGCCGCCCGTGCAGCGGCTCGTCGGAGAAACGGATCGACACAACAGCTATGACTACAGTGTAGTCACCTGTCGTTGTTCTTCGCCCGAGCGGCTCAGTGCAGACCGTGCGGAGGGCCGGCGGCACAGCAGCCCGCCGGTGTCGCAACTCCAGCGC
>JAKZVK010000563.1:0-3572 GCA_047516085.1 Bryobacterales bacterium | reverse complement strand
TCGTCACGGCCCGACTGCGCCGTTGCGGGCTCTTCGAAGACGTCCGCTGCTATGGAAAGCACCGCTGTTACTTGCTCCAATCAGCGGGGACCGGGCCCGCGCGACCACACAAGACGACATCCTACAAGACGCTGACTCATTCCTTCGGGCAGAGCTGCTATATTTTCGTTCGTTGGCACAACACCCGGGTGTGTGGGTGCCGGAAACTCGGCCGTGGTCGTTGACCTGCCGCGATGCGGGCCGATGCTGAGTCCTCGTGTACCGAATCTCGTACCGATTCCTGGTCCCCGGATGGAGCGCGAAACCCCTGGTCAGCGCCCACGACCGAATTATGGGCACCCACACGGTTCGTCGCCCGGCGCTGCTCTGCACGATGACGCCCGCCTTGGCGAGCAGGTCAAGCCGCCCGATGCGTGGTGCGCTTGGGACCCGCTACCAACCAACTCCGGGGCACTGAGGGCGTGACTGAGGCCTGCTCGGCCAACTCGCCCAGGCCTTCGTGGACCGCCGCGCCCCGACGACCGCGAACCCGAGAACGCAAGTCCAGAATGAACTGCCTAACATCTCATCATGCGGTCTCCGAAAAGACGACGGCCCAGAAGGCGCGAGAAGTTCGTCCCACCGAACACCAACCTTGGCGCCGTGGCCGCCCGCATCAAGTATGTGGGAAGTCCCGAGCACAAGGACGTCCCGACAGATGCGGGGCCCCCGCGGCCGCGTGGCGACGCCTCGGTCTGCCCGCGCCAGTACAATGACGCTCAACTCGTCACTAGCTGGTTGTGCTCGGCCATACGTGCCGGTTCGACCGGTGGTCGGTGGGAAGGCGGCTTTCCTCGCTATGCCTGGCACAAAGAGAAAGACACCGTATTTGAGGCGAGACTCGTCAACAGCGGCGATGGTTCCTACAAGGGACATCCTCTCAACGACGATGAGTGGCCATTGCACATGGTGGGGCGGAGATGACCGAGATCAACTTCAGTTCAGACTGGCAGAATGGTGAAGGAATACGGGGCGCCGAGTTAGCTGCAACCTTCGCGTCTCTGCGGATTGATGTCCACGGTGACTTACTGACAGAGGTTTTCGACGATAGGGCGCGAACGGTGCGGGATCATATCTTCGTTCCGCTCTATCCCATAGCCGAGTGGTTGGCTTCCAACTGGTGGTTTCTCGCGTTCGAGTATGAGAACATAGTCAAGAAGGAGCACCCGGCATTCAGCCGCAGGCACTCGTTGCGCACAGGCACTGATGGCTATGCCCTTCCCAACCTGACCATTACTGCATCCGGCGCTCGAACGCTCCTCAGATGGGGCGATCGACCATCTCGTTGGACCAAGATCAAGTTTCTGAACCTAGGTTCCGCAATCGTTGATCGTGAGCAGTTCATGCAGGACTGTGCTGACTTCATCGATACAGTGACTCGAAGGCTGTTGGCACACGACATCTCTGAAACGTTCCTGCAAGACGAATGGGCTGCCATTCAGAGGATGGATGAAGACGAGCAAGGATTCTGCGCAATGTCGGCCGGGTTGGGGTGGGACCCCTACGCTCTGGACGACGACATGCAAGAGCAAGTTGTCACACTGGCGGAACAGTTGGGAGAACTGCGCGGGGAAGCGGTCCCTGTCATCGATTCTGAGGAACCGTCAAGAGACTGTTCAGCGATACTGTCCGCCATTGAGGCTGCAAAGCCGAATGAACTTCCCCTGCAGTGCGTCCTGCCTCTCATGAACGGCCGACAGTCGAAGGAGGGGCGTCCTTGGGACGTGGGCTATGAACTCGCCAGGAAGGCACGAAGCGAACTCGGCCTAGACGGCCAGCCCCTCCAGAGCACCGAGTTGCTGGCTGAGGCGCTTAGCCAAGATGTCGCGACGCTGAGACGAGCGACCGAGCCTCTCGCGCCCTTGAGCGGTCTGCAGCTCGTAGACGGCGTGGTGACGCGAGGGGCCTCGGGCGGCGTGTCATTCGGCCTGAAGGGAAGAGGCGAGGCTGGCATGCGTTTTCTCTTCTGTCGAGCGCTGGGCGAAGCGATCTCCTCTCGGGGAGATGCGCTCGTGACCAGGGGCACGACCCCACGACAGCGGCGCAACCGGGCATTTGCTGCTGAATTCCTAGCTCCATCCCAATGTCTCAAGGAGCGGATCACACATTCGATGGTGGACGAAGAGCAGGTGGACGACCTGGCCGAGGAGTTCGGAGTATCCACACAGGTCATTGTGCATCAGATTGAGAACCACCGGATCGCCGAACTCGCTGCCATAGAGGCGTCACGGGTCGCAGTTGCCTGACGGGCGGCCCGCAGCCGCCGCAGACAGCTCCGAACCTGGACGTGTGGGTGCCCATAATTCGGTCGTGGGCGCTGACCAGGGGTTTCGCGCTCCATCCTGGGCCCAGGAATCGGTACGAGATTCGGTACACGAGGACTCAGCATCGGCCCTGTGGGTGCCCAAAGCTCTGTCGCGGCTGGTCAGGCGACTCATCGATATTCGTTGATGAATCCGCCGCAGCGGGTCGCTCGGATGATTCGAAGCTGTTGTCGCCCGTTGGCGTTCGGCGGTTTGGTCGACGCTGGGGTCGTTGATTCGTCTGGCCCGTAAACCCGAGCTGCCGTGCGATCTCAGCGACCGGCCGACCGGCCTCGACCGGATCCAAGACCTTGCGCCGGAACTCGGCCGGGTAACTCCTTGGCATGATGACCTCCTCAGTCGACGTGCCCGAGATTCAACTATCCCGACCGCGCGATACCCGGGGCACACCACCGCTCTGCTGAGCACGTCCGGGTCGACTCGAGTTGGCCGCCCTCGTGGCGGCGGGTTCTGGCTGGGCCAGTGCGGCGGTCTCGGCTCGCTGCTCTCGGGTTTGGCGGCCTTGGAGCGGAACGGCAGAGGGCCGGCGTGGCGTCACGAGGTTCTGTGAGCTGACGGGCATCGGCAGGGCTGCGTCAGTCCTGTTGGTCGGTGTCGTCGAGGAGGCCGTTTCGCACTGCCCAGACCACGATCTCCTGTTTTGTGGCGGCTCGCAGCTTGTCCTGGATGCGGTAGATCGCGTTGCGGACGGTCACGGTCTTGTTGCCGCGGGCTTCGGCGATCTGGGCGTATGTGTTGCCGCGGGCGAACATGGTCAGGATTTCTCTTTGGCTTTGGGTCAGTGCTTTCAGGGCTCCGCTGGCGGTGAGTCCCTGCGAGCCGCGGATCATCTCGAAGGCCTTCCTTATGGATCGGTCCGGTATGCGCAGGCGGCCCCTTGCGACGTCTCGAACGGCGTCGGCGAGTTCCTCGGGTCCGGAGTGCTTGTGCAGGTAGCCCGTCGCGCCGGCGGCGGCCGCCTCGATGATCGCGTCCTCCTCGGTTGAGGCCGTCAGGATCAGCACCCGCGTGTCCGGCAGCTGGTCCATGATCTCCCGGCAGGCGTCGACGCCGTTCTTGTTGGGCATCATCGCGTCCATGACGATGACGTCGGGCTGCAGGCTTTGCGCGGATCTCACTGCCTCTGCGCCGTCTGCGGCCTGCCCGACCACCTCGAAGTCTTCCTCGCTGTCGAGCGCGTCGCGCAGGCCGTCCCTCATGATGGGATGG
>JAKZVK010000562.1:0-5280 GCA_047516085.1 Bryobacterales bacterium | reverse complement strand
CCGGGATCGTCGAGGCGGACGAGACCTTCGTTCTGGAGAGCCGGAAGGGGGAGTGGAAGCTGGACCGCAAGCCGCGCCGGCGCGGCGGCAAGGCCCGCAAACGCGGTCTCTCGCGCGAGCAGGTGCCGGTTCTGCTCGCCGCCGACCGTGCCGGCGCGACCCTCAGCCAAACCCTGCCCGCTCTCAACGCAAAGAGCGTGAAGGAGGCGCTGGAGCCGGTCGTCGCCCGCGATGCCTTGCTCGTCTCCGACGCCAACCGCTGCTATCCGCCCGTCGCAGCGGCGCTCGACATCCCGCACGAGAGCATCAACGGCGCCGCCGGCGAGCGGGTTCGCGGCGCCCTGCACATCCAGACGGTCAACAGCCGCCACAGCCAGATCAAGGGCTTCCTGCGAGGCTTCCGCGGCATCGCCACCAAGTACCTCGACAGCTATCTCAGGTGGTTCCATCTCATCGAACTCGGCGACCAGCCATCGCCGAGAGCGTGTCTCAAGGCGGCAATGGCCAGACCATGCCTACGCTTCGCTAATTGAGCCTTTAATATTGAATAGCAGCGCATTTTTTTCGTTACCATAGACAGCAGATCAAGTCTTGTTGCACAAGAGTGCCGAAGCTCGTGCAACAGAAATAGTGCGAGTCGGAGCGATTGGGCGACTCTTCCCATTGCCGCCCAGAATCGTGCAGAGACGGACCTTCCTTCGCGATAGGGCTTCCGATATTAACTGGAGTGGGCAGTGGGGCCGGACAGGTGAATTGAAATATTTGACTGGTGCGTCGGGCAATTGAAGGATCGACACCCCTGGCCAAGCACCGAAAACACGGTATCGCCTTCAAGCGCTAGGTCGTTGAGGAAGTACCTCGCCGATGAGATCCTCCACGGCTTGGCGCGCCGCCACGAACAGTCTGGGAATTTGATCCGGATCTGGGGGGACAAGTACGAGGCGGGCGCCTTCGACGAGGATGTCGAGGCGTCGAGCTGGTGATCGACACGTAAGTTGGACGCCGAACAACGTAGTGGGGAGCGCATGATCAGTCGCGGCTCAGAATGGCACCGATGGGAGCCGCATATTCATGCGCCTAGCACCATCCTCAATAACCAGTTTGGTGCTGCTGACCCTTGGGGTGCCTACCTCACCGCGCTCGAAACCGTGACGCCCAATATCGAAGCCATCGCCATCACTGAGTACTACGTTACCGAGACCTACGAGGAATTCCTCAACCATAAGGCGATTGGCCGATTGCCCGGCGTGATGTTGCTCTTCCCGAATATCGAGCTGCGCCTCGACGTGGCTGCGAAGTCGGGCTTTGTGAACATCCACCTGCTGGTCAGCCCCGAAGACCCAGACCACCTGTCCGAAGTGAAGCGTATCCTCAAGCGCCTGCAATTTCATGCCTTCAACGACCGCTTCGACTGCACGCGGGAGGAACTGATCAAGCTCGGTAAACGTGCCGACTCAGCAATCACCGATGATGGCGCGGCGCTCCGGCATGGCGCGACGCAATTCAAGGCCAACTTTGACCAACTGCGGAAGGTCATCGACGAAAGCGATTGGGCGAAGAGAAACATCCTGATCGCGGTTGCCGGCGGCACCGGGGACGGTACGTCAGGGGTCCGGCAGGCTGCCGACGCGACCATCCGCCAAGAGATTGAGAAATTCGCCCACATCATCTTCTCGAGCAGTCCAGCGCAGCGGGAATTCTGGATCGGCCAGCGGGGCGTGACGATTGAGGAGCTGCGCGCACGATACGACGGGTGCAAGCCCTGTCTCCATGGGAGCGACTCCCATGACCAAGAATCCGTGGGCCAGCCGGTCGATAATCGCTTCTCGTGGATCAAGGGCGACCTGGTGTTCGATGCCCTCCGTCAGGCCTGCATCGATCCGGAGGGCCGCGCGTTTGTAGGCGAGCGGCCGCCGCGCTCGCCCATGCCGTCACAGGTCATATCTCACGTCAAGTTAGACAACGCGGATTGGGCCGCCACGCCCGAAATACCTCTCAATCCCGGCCTTGTCGCCATCATCGGCGCGCGGGGATCGGGAAAGACGGCCCTGGTCGAAGTAATCGCGGCGGGCTGCGATGCGATCACGCCGGCGGGCTGGGATGCGGACGAGAACATCAGCCCCTCGTTCCTGGCGCGAGCGCGCCGGTTGATCGGCGACGCGACGACGATGCTCACCTGGGGCGGTGGCGCGACGGTCACGCGCTCCCTTGATGGCAGCGACGCCGACGGTCACATGTCGTTTCCGCGTGCCCGGTATCTTTCCCAGCAGTTCGTCGAAGAGCTTTGCTCGGCGAAAGGCGTCTCCGATGGCTTGGTAGACGAGATCGAGCGCGTAATCTTCGAGTCGCACTCGCAGGATGATCGCGAGTGGGCGCTCGACTTCGCCGAGCTGCGCGACCAGCAGACCGCGCGGTTCCAGCAGGCGCGCGAGCGCGAAGCCGTGTCGATCTCCGACATCTCCGACCGGATCGCGACCGAGTTCGAGAAGGAGAGCCTCGTCGCCACGCTGACTAGGCAGGTCGGGCAAAAGAAGAAGCTGATCGCGGACTACACAGCTGACCGCGCCAAGCTAGTCGTCAAGGGAACCGAGGCGCAGGTGAGCCGACACACCCAGCTCAGCCAGGCGGCCCAGAATCTTCGGAACAAGATCCAGGCGTTCGGGAACCGGCGCCGCACCTTCGTTGCCTTGCAGGACGAGGTTCGGAGCACGCGTGCTACTGGCGCGCCGGAAATGCTCCGCCAAGCCCAGGCGCGGCACGCCAACAGCGGCCTCGATGCCAAGCAGTGGGAAGAGTTCCTGCTGATCTACAAGGGCGACGTCGACAAGAGCCTGGCTGCTTATATCGGGTGGGTCGATGGCGAGGTCCGCAAACTCAACGGCGCTCCGCCGCTGCCCGGTGACCCGAACGTCGCGCTGACCCCTGACAGTGCCGATCTCTCGACGCTCCCGCTCGCACCGATCGCTGCTGAAATGACCCGCCTCGAGGCGCTGTTCAGCGCGGACAAGCTGGTTCGCGAACAATACACGGCACTGACCGGCCGCATTGCGCAGGAAAATTCCGCGCTCCAGACCCTCGAAACACGGCTCACCGATGCGCAAGGCGCTGCGGCGCGCCGGAAGGACCTCCAGACGGAGCGCGATGACACCTACGGTCGGGTCTTCGAGGCGATCATCAACGAACAGATTGCACTGGCTGGCCTCTACGCGCCGCTGATGGCTCGGCTTGGCGCGTCTTCGGGCACGCTCAAGAAGCTCAGCTTCTCAGTTCGCAGGATCGCCGACGTCCAAACTTGGGGTTCGGTTGCGGAGGAAGAGCTCCTAGACCGGCGCAAGACTGGGCCCTTCTACGGCCGCGGCGCGCTGATCGGGACCGTGATCGAGGCACTCAAACCGGCGTGGGAAACGGGCTCGGCGGCCGAGGTTCAGGCCGCCATGACTGCCTTCATAGCCAAACACCTGAAGGACCTGCTGTCGCATGCGCCTTATGCTCCGACACAGCAAGCGGAATTCCGAGCCTGGTCGAAACAGTTCGCGCACTGGCTTTTCGGCACCGACCACATCACCGTGCGGTACGAGATTTCATATGACGGCGTTGACATCCGCAAGCTCTCGCCCGGAACGCGCGGTATCGTGCTGCTGCTGCTCTACCTTGCGCTCGACGATTCAGACGATCGACCGTTGATCATCGACCAGCCCGAAGAGAACCTCGATCCGAAGTCTGTCTTCGACGAGCTGGTCGCGCTCTTCATTGCGGCCAAGGCGAAGCGCCAGGTGATAATGGTGACGCACAACGCGAACCTCGTCATCAACACCGACGCGGATCAGATCATCGTGGCCGAAGCAGGCCCGCATCCGTCAGGTGGCCTTCCGCCGATCAGCTACGCGCCAGGTGGGTTGGAAAACGCAGCAATTCGCAAGGCTGTCTGCGATATCCTCGAGGGTGGCGAGGCTGCCTTCCGTGAGCGTGCTAGGCGGCTCCGTGTCCGTCTCGATCGGTGAGGTCGAGCGCGATGAAAATCCAGAACCTTGTTACGACCGCTTTGCCGCCGCCTTTGACCTCACTCGCCGATCGCGGCTGGATCCGTTGTGGCGTGGAGAAGACAGCTGCTGACACTGTGGTCTGCGAATTAGTCCGATTGTTGTGCCGTGTGCTGCCGGCCTAATCCGGGCCCGTACTTGCGCATCAGCCGGCTGCCATTGACACTTGCGGCGGGATGGCGATACGATTCCTTGCGTTAGATCAATAGGTTGAGATGGTTCAGACCGGGACTTCGATCAAATGTCGGTATCGGTGGTTGCGAGCCCCCGCAACCAGCCCCAAGTCAAGGTTCTCTCTGAGGTGGCTCGCCCAAATCGCCTTGAACGAGGCGCAGAGAATACGAGACGACCACGTGATTGGCGGATGGTAGCGCCAAACGAGGTCAAGCAGGGACGCGAGTTTGAATCCGGCTGCTTGCGGTACGAAGACGAGAGCGCCGGGATCCGATTCTCTCGCTATCGGAAAATACCACAAAAGTAATCGGTTAGCCGGTGACCTGCATCTGGTTTCGGCCATTCTGGCAAATGACGCATAAACATTCGGATTGCGGGCGGGGCGGAGGTTGCGGGATCGTCGATTGAGACTCAGCGCCGTGTCGCGCACGGCCTGCTCAGGCGCCCGGAACGGCGGCAGGTCCTCTGCCGAGCGCCGGGCGACGACGAAGCCCGAGCGATAACGGAAGCGGCCGATGTCGACCGGCGGGGGGCGGATGAGGCCGCCGGACAGGCGTCCCAGGAGCTCCACCGAGAGCCAGGCGAGCCAAGGGCCGCCGGCCAGTCGAGGTCGATCCATGGGTAGCGCGCGAGGTCTTGCGGCGCCACCTTGGCGTCGAACGGCGGATGATCGTGCCAAGCGACGATGCCGGCGGTCAGGTCAAGGAAGCGTTCGCGCCGGAGAAACACCGTCGGGGGCTCATCGGCGTCGATGCCGCCGCGATGCAGGTCGCAGTTTCCGTCGGTGACACGCCGGCGAATATTGCGCGGGCGATCATGAGAGGTCCACCCAAGAAGGAATGGGATTACATGAAGGGAGAGAAGGTGTGAAAATCCAAGGGGGGATAATTCGGCGCCTTGGGCAGGCACGTATATAATTCCCAAACGTTTACACTGACCGGCTCCGCCACCCGCCCGGAGCACAACATCATGACGCCTCCCACGAGCGCCCCCTACGGCACCTGGAAGAGCCCCATCACGGCCCGCTTGATGACCGAGGGGGCGGTGGGGCTCGGCGGCCTGAAAG
>JAKZVK010000561.1:0-3752 GCA_047516085.1 Bryobacterales bacterium | reverse complement strand
GTTGAAAAAGTCCCGAAACATCCATTTTGAGCCTGAATTGCCAATTCTCCGAAATCGGTGTTTTCCTAAGCCTTTGATTTCATTGAAATCGAATTCTCATTGGTTCCGGGAAATTGGCGAGTTTGGTTCCGCAACCGACTTCTTCAACAGCCTCGGCCAGGAACGGACATTGGGCAGCAAACGCCGCGGGGTCTGCTTCGCGCCCGAAAGCGGACGTGCCTATCGTGAATTTCGGGAGCCGCGCGTTCTAGGTCCGCTCGCCGCTCCAAAGCGGACGTCGGAGACGAGCTCGCTGGAGGTCTGCAAATGACCGATACCACTCCATGAGGACCACTCGCCATACACCGTGTCGACGGTGTTGTCTTGCCGAACTGGCCGATGCGGCGATCGGCGGCGGGGCTTGGTCTTGGGTGGGGCTCGTCTTGGCCGAATCGGATGGCCGTGATGGATGATTGCGGCTAGCTTGGGCGGATGCCGGTCGCCGTCACCCGCCTTCTGGACGAGCCGATCATCCGTCCGAACATGGATGCGCGCATCGGCGACAACATCAACGGTCCATCGCTGATCCGCGTGCCGAACTGGGTCGAGGGCCGGCTCGGCCGCTACTATCTCTATTTCGCGGATCACAAAGGCGCCTACATTCGCCTGGCCTACGCCGACGCGTTGACCGGTCCCTGGACACTGCACACGCCGGGCGTTCTCGACGTCGCGGAGTCACTGTTCGAACCCGTCGATCCGCCGGAGCCGCCCGAAGCCGACCGGCCGCCTTGGGCCGGGCAGTTGAAGGGCGGGTATCTCTATGCGCACGTCGCCTCGCCCGACGTTCACGTCGACCACGGTGATCGACGCATTCGCATGTACTACCACGGTCTGCTGTGGATCGGTGACCAGCAGACCCGGCTAGCCACCTCGCGCGATGGCGTCACGTTCGAACCGCTGGAGCCGCTGCTCGGTCCGCCCTACTTCCGCGCCTTCGCCTATGGGAATCACGTCTATGCGCTCGTCACGGGCGGCGGACTTCGGCGCGCGCTCCGGTGGCAGGGGGCCGTTCGAGTGCGGGCCAAATATCACGGCCTCGGGCGGCGGCGGCGGGATCGACCGGGGCTGCGGGCACGGCGCGGTGCTTCGGCTGGCGGACAGGCTGCACGTCTTCTACAGCCCCGCCGGCGAGGGGCCGTCAAACATCCTCCACGCCGAGCTCGACCTGACGCGTCACTGGACCGACTGGACGCTGCGCGACCCGGCCACCGTTCTTGAACCGGAATTGGAGTGGGAAGGCGCCGACCTGCCCGCCGAGCCGTCGATCATGGGCGCGGCCGACCGACGGGTCCGAGAGCTGCGCGATCCCGGCGTCTTCGAGGACGCGGACGGCAAGATCTATCTGCTCTATTGCGGCGCTGGCGAAAGCGGCATCGGCCTGGCCGCCATTTCCGGGCTCTAGAAGTCGACGATTCAGACGCGAGGCGCTGGCGGATCGAGCATTCAACGACAGCGAGGCGGTCGGTCCGGCGCAGGAAATCCGCTAAGGGCATGAGGGTCGAATCTAACGGCGTCCCAGGACGTTACGCGTAGTTGAAGTCGAAGGCGCGTTCGGCGTGGCGCACCACCCGGCCGACCGAGGGCGAGGGGAAGTGCGACGTCAGCACCAGGGTATCGGTCTCGCAGTGACTGTCGAGAAAGGCCTTGCGGGTCGCCGTCGACTGGACGCCGTCGTGGTCGAAACTGGGGCTCCATTCGGGATGGGCGAGCTGGATCGGGTTGTGCATCAAATCGCCGTACATGACCGCGCGCGCGCCCTTCGAGGCGAGGTTGACGGAGACGTGGCCCGCGGTGTGGCCGGGGGTCGGCTCGAGCCAGACTTGGTCGTCGAGCGCATAGTCCATGTCGACCAGAACGGCCTGCTTGGCCTCCATGACGGGCAGCACGTTCTCGCGGAACACGCTGTCGTTCTCGGCCTCGGCGACGGCGTATTCCGCGCGGGCGAAGATGTAGCGGGCGTTGGCGAAGGTCGGCGCCCAGCGGCCGTCGACGAGCCGGGTGTTCCAGCCGCTGTGGTCGGAGTGAAAGTGGGTGCAGAAGACGTAATCGATGTCGCCGGGACCGACCCCGGCCGCGATCAGGTTGTCGAGCCAGGTCCGGTCGTCGCGCCGCCAGCCCTCGGGCACCCACCCGACCGACTTGTGGCAGCCGACGCAGGTGTCGATCAGGATGGTGTGGTGGCGCGTGCGCACCAGATAGGACTGGCAGGCCATGACCATCTTGCCCGTCACCGGGTCGAGCGCCCAGGGTTCGAGCCAGTCGCGGTGGGGCGCGACGGCATCGGGCGTTGCTTCGTCGAAGAATTCGCGCGGCCGGTTCATGGGCGCATGGAACTCCAGGATGCGGGTGATGGTGATATCGCCCAATTGTCTGGCTTGCATGGCTATCGCCCCTTCCGCACGGGCCTGCGTTTCTCGGCGACGACGATCGGACCTTCGATGGCGTCTTTCGCGACCATCATCTTCTCATAAATAGGCAGGCTGCTCTTGCATTTGTCGGTCAGGTTTACGGCGTCCTCTAGCGGCGTAATCTCGTCGGCTTGCAGCGGATAGGCGGCGCCATGATGTTCAGCCTGACCGAGCGACTGGAGCGGCTCTCGTCCCCGGCGGCCCACCTACCCATCGACGCGGATCGCATTCGTAGCCGTCGGTACATAATTTGGGGTTAGGTCAGTTGGAAGAAGTGAAAACCGATGGAATGTTCGCACGGGTTTCTTCTGCGGCCCGCATCGCATGAAGATATTGGATCAAATGCTGGATCAATGATCGCGATCAACCCCTGACAATCATCACCTCGGAGTCCAAATGGCTGGTCCACAACCAGACCGCCAGCAACGGTTGCTCGTTGGTCTGCATGGCATGACGCGCTCCTGACGCGTGATAGATGGAATCACCCGGCTCCACGGCGAACCAGGGTTCCGTACCGACCTTCCAGTCGCCATCGCCGCCGATGATCCAGTAACTTTCCTCTGCGTGATGGGCATGTGGCGGATAGTAGGTGTCGGGCGCTTGAAGGCTAAATCCCGCAGTAACTTTGTCTGATGGCAGCAGCCCTCTTTGGCCGATGATAGAAACGCTAGCAAAATTGCGCGAAAAGACGGCTACATCGGGCCCGTCGTCACGGTCCGTTGAGCGTGCCCGCCACTTTAGCTGATCCGTCACCGCCAACAAGCATTCTGCAACCCTATGAGCTCTCGACCCATACCGTCCCGCATTAGCACAGGCCATTTCCAGATGCGTATCCACAACCTGATGGCTCACTGGCTCAGGCTTGTTCGGCTTGCCCGCCCAGTTCACATTTTTCAGGATTAAGTTTGCCGTTTCCGCCAATTCTCCACCGGATATGGTGGCGGCGGCAAAAAGCCCTTCAAAGGCATCGATTAGCCGGTTCATGCCGGCGCCCCCTCTGCTTCCAATTCCTGATCGCCAGCAAAAATCTAGACCGGGAAACGTGCAAAGGAAAAGCCCGAATCCCATCTGAGGCGAGGCGCCTGGACTTCAAGATCTGGGCGGCCCGCTCATCGAGACCGGCCAAGCCGGACCTCTCCGGAATTTGCGGCCGGAGGTTCGTCGGCGCGAGCTATAACCGAATCTTGTGTACGGCGTTGAAATGAAGGCGGCGTATCCTGGTGATTGTTGATGTCACCACTTGAGCTAAGCCAAGGAAGGATACGCCATGAAAGAGAATACCGTTGTTGCTTTTCAAAATCCATC
>JAKZVK010000560.1:0-6286 GCA_047516085.1 Bryobacterales bacterium | reverse complement strand
AGGCCGGCAGAGACGCGACAAGCAAGTCCTCGGGGTTGTGCCGAGCCGGATCGCCGCGGAACGCTGAGTCCGACGAGCCCTCGAGCACCGGTTTGCCTGCAACAACGATCTCGTGGCTGCGGTCATAGTCGCGATCGCCCGATGTGCCGCTCCCACGATTGCCCGTCCATTTGACCGTAACGGCGTACGTGTGCTCACTCGCCATGTTTGCTCCCTTCGACAATCTTCCTCGGCAGGCTTGACTCGATCCGGTCGGCCAACGCAGTGCGCTCCTCAAGGGCGCTCACAACGAAAGTATCACCGACGACGCTACAACTGCACTCCTCCTCATAGCGTAGGGGTGGACCGCTGCGTCCACCCCGGACGCGGCGGAGCTGCTCGCGCCTTCAGCGCAGAGACGACCGGTGATGCTAATGAGGAGCGGCGGGGCGGACACATCGGTCTGCCCCTACATGCTGCGGCAGCGACCCACGCCCTTGGCCGCCCCTGCGGCTCGGTTACGACCGCTGCCCCCAGGGACCCCTCAGTGTCGTAAGACCTATCAAAACACAACCGTTGCCACCCCGCCCCGCAGTAACATAAGATGAAGGCCGGCAGGTAACCGGGCACGGTATCAGGGAGTCTAACAAGAAGGCTGGACCGGCAGTATCGGCTGCTCGGGGGGACTCAATGCAACAGTTCCGGAGCATCGTGAGGACGGGGCTCATCGCTGGGGTGGCGCTCGCGCTCGGCGGCAGTCCACTGCTATACGCGCAGAAATCCGGGCCGCTATCGCCCCGTGGGCCGCGGCGCGCGCCCGACGCTACGGTGGCGCGTCCTAAGCAGCCGGAGGAATTGCCGCCGATTGAGACTCGCAAGAAACAGGAGATCTCCGAGCAGTCGACTCTCTTCACAACGGAGACGAACCTCGTTACCGTGGACGTGGCGGTGGTTGACGAGCAGGGCCGCTTTATCCCCGGCATCCCTCAAGGCAACTTCCTGGTTCTGGAAGACAAGGTCCCCCAGAAGGTTGCCAGCTTCGGCCTGTCGCAGGCTCCGATGACGGTGTGCCTGCTGATCGAGTTTAACGCCCGCTTTCAGCAGTACTGGTCGGAGACGTGGTATCAAACGCTCACCGCCGCCTACGGTTTCACCGAGACGCTTCGTCCCGAAGACTGGGTGGCCGTGGTTGCCTACGACTTGCGGCCCGAGATCCTGTCTGACTTCACGAAGGATCGCCGCGAGACCTACAAGGCGCTGCAGCGGTTGCGTACCACCGGCTTCTCGGAGGCAAACCTCTATGACGCACTGGTCGAGACCGCGGAACGCATGAGCACCATCGAAGGGCGCAAGGCCATCGTTCTGATCTCGACCGGCATGGACACCTTTAGCAAGCTCAACTACGGCGAGACGCGCCGCAGAATCCAAGACGCGGGCGTCACGGTCTACGCCGTTGGGATGATGCAGATGCTGCGCCAGCGCGCCGACGCCTATGGAGCGTTCGACGGCGCCTGGGGCGGGGTCGCGCGTATGGACTTCCTCCAAGCCGACAATCAGATGCGTACTTTCGCCAAAGAGAGCGGCGGCATGGCCTTCTTCCCGCGCTTCTACGGCGAGTTTCCGACCATCTTCCAGAACATCCACTACACCATGCGCAATCAGTACATGCTGGCCTACTCGCCCACGAATCAGAAGAAAGACGGCAAGTGGCGGAAGATCAAGGTGCGCTTGATCAATCCCAAGAATCCCAAGAAGGACCTGCGCATCACGCGCGGCAGCAAGAGCAAGCGCGTCAAGTACCAGATCGTCGCCAAAGCCGGATACCGCGCTCCCAACGAAGTCGAGTAGGCAACTTCCCTGGTCAACCTGACACGAGCGACGCGGCCCTCGCGGCGATTCTCTGCCTACCCGTCGGCCCGCATGCGTTTCCGAACACATCTTTGCGTCGGAATGTTTCCAGTTGCGTCTCGACGACGTCACGGCTCGGCCAATGAACAGTTTCGCCAAAATGTCAAGGACTAGATCTGTCGCGTTTGCAGTCACATCGGGCTACGTTGACAGGCATGTTTCATCACTGTTACTCTCGCTCCGTTCAACCATCATCATCCTTCTCGTAGACGCGGTACGCAATGCAGCAAGACTCCCCTCGAATCCTTCTCATCGATGTCAACAGGCACGGCCTCAAAGCTCGGCGCACGGTTTTGGAAGAACTGGGGTACCAGGTCGAAACCGCCTCCAGCGGCAAGCAGGGCCTCGAGAAGTTCGCCGAGAACGCCTTTGACCTCGTCGTCACCGACTACCGCATGCCCGATTTGAAGGGCCCGCAAGTCGTCCACCGGCTGCGCAAGAAGAACGATCGGGTTCCGATTGTGATCCTGTCCGGCTACACCGAGAAGCTCGGCTTGTCCACCGAGTCTACGGGCACGGATGCGGTGCTGGCCAAAGGGCCCGGAGAAGAGTCCGACCTCGTCCGAACGATCGGCAAGCTCCTCAAGAAGAAGCCCGGCTCGCAAAGCTCCGGCCGCGGCATCACCCGCCGCGGCAAGATCCAATAGCGGAGGAAGCGCGGCGATGGCGGACGTCACCATCACCTGGTTGGGACACTCCACCTTTACTGTCGAGTTGGCGGACGGGAAAGTGCTGCTGATCGACCCCTGGCTCGAGGGCAATCCTTCTCATCCCAAGGGCCACCAGCTTGAGCGCGTCGACGTGATGCTGATCACGCATGGGCATGTGGACCACTTCGCCGACGTGATTTCAGTCGCGAAGAAGTTCAGCCCGACGGTCGTCGCGATCTATGAGATCTGCCAGTTTCTCGGGACCAAGGGAGTCAACAATCTCGCGCCGATGAACAAGGGCGGCAGCCAGTCCGTCGCCGGCGTCAAGGTCAGCATGACGCACGCGCAGCACAGCAGCATGATCGAAGACGGCGGGCAATTGATCTACGCCGGGGAAGCGGCGGGTTACGTAGCGCGCTTGCCCGACGGACGCGCCTTCTACCACGCCGGCGACACGTGCGTCTTCAGCGACATGCAGCTCATCCGCGAACTCCACCAGCCCGAGTTGGCCATGCTGCCGATCGGCGACCTCTTCACGATGGACCCGCGCGAGGCAGCCCTCGCCTGCCGCTACCTACAGGCTAAACAGGTCATCCCCATCCACTGGGGTACGTTCCCGGTGCTGACCGGCACGCCCGATCAGTTGAACGACCTGCTCAAGGACCAACCCGAAACCGAAGTCGTCGCGCTGACGCCCGGCGAACCGTTCGCCTGGTAGAGCCCCGTTATCTCGACGCTTCCTCCCGCCCCGGGGGTAGAGCCTTTCGCAAGTCGGGAGGTGCCGGACGCCTGAACCGAAACTCGTCCACGCCCTCGGCGGTGATCGAGAAGCGCGCGTTGTCTTCGGACTGAATCAGCCCCTTGGCCTTTAGGTACCACAGGCTGAAATCCAAGTGTTCCCGTGGGCAAGCCAGCAGTGATTCCAGCTCGCGCATGGGGACGCCGGCTCGAGCGGGTTGCTGTAATCGATGCGTGTAGAGGAGCGAGAGGATTCCGCTGCGGGTCCGCTGTTCCGCGTCGGCTGCCGAAACGGCGTTGGCCTCATCGAAGACCCGCCACCGCAGCGCCCGGCTGGCGCGGTACTCAACGTCGTACGCCGCCCGCTTTTCGGGATCGCTGAGGACGCGATAGGCCTGCAGCACCCCGCGGAACATCTCTTCATTCCCTGTGTCGGTATTGTCTGGGTGATAACGCTGCGCCAGCAAGCGGTAGACTCTCTGGATCGTGTCGGTGTCGGCGTGCGGACTGACCTGCAGGATCTCGTAGTGATCGAGCATCGAGACGTCCGGGACCGTTTCTCGTTTCTCGTTTCCATTCCCGTTTGATGCCCCTTCAAAGGCCAGCCCGCTACGGTAGAGCTGCTCACCCGCGCAGCGCGTATGGACAACGCGCGCCAGCCTCTTCTCTTTCTTTGCGCTGTCCCCCGCCAGGAAACGGCAGGCCACGGTCACGAGCTTGTCCACCGCGAGCGGAGTTTCGGTCTCGACCCCGACACCCCAATCGCTGAGATCCGCCAGGCGGCCTGAGACCTCTGCCTTGCCGTCGGACGACACGATGATCGTCACGGTTGCCCCGACACCGGCCCCGACGTGGCCGACATGCCGCCGCGTTTTGCCTCTACGTTTTCCCGATGACCCCATCAGAACACACGCCCGCCAAAAGTCTTATCGGCACTTGCGCCCCAAGGTTCGAACCAAAGGAAAGTTGCGGGCGGGTCTCCGGACCCACATGCAGACCCCCCCCCGCTGCCCGCGCGCCGCCGGCAGCGCACTTGCACCCTCGACGCTATAATGTCGCAGCCTCATGCAACTCACCTCCATCGACGCCGGCGTCGTGGCCGCCTACTTCCTCCTCAACCTTGCCATCGGCTTCTACTACAGGCGCCTGGCCGGCCGCAGCATGGAGGAGTATTTCGTCTCCGGACGCTCCGCCCCGTGGTGGCTCGCCGGCACCTCGATGGTCGCCACGACCTTCGCCGCCGACACGCCTCTCGCCATCACCGGGATGGTGGCCCAAGGCGGCATCGCCGGCAACTGGCTGTGTTGTAACTTCATCTTCAGCGGGATGCTCACCGTGTTCTTCTACGCCCGCCTGTGGCGTCGCGCCGGCGTCACGACCGACGTCGAGTTCGCCGAGATCCGCTACGCCGGCAAGCCCGCGGCCTTCCTGCGAGGCTTCCGGGCCATCTACTTGGCGGTGCCGATCAACTGCATCATCATGGGCTGGGTCAACCTGGCCATAGTCAAGGTGTTGATGCTGCTGCTCGGCATCGAGAAGCTCGAAGCCATCCTGCTCGTGCTCGGTCTCACCGCGCTCACCTGCGCCGTCTCGACCCTCACCGGCATCCGCGGCGTCTTCGTCGCCGACCTCGTGCAGTTCGTGCTCATGATGAGCATGTCCATCGGCTTCGCCCTCTTTGCCATCCAGGGCGTCGGCGGCATGGACGGCTTGAAAGCCGGCCTTCTCGCCGCCGATCCCAGCGGCGCTAAGCTCCACTTCCTCCCCGACTTCACCTCGCCCTGGATGCCGATGCTCACCTTCTTCGTCTACATCGCCGTCAACTGGTGGGCAACGTGGTATCCCGGCGCCGAGCCCGGCGGCGGCGGCTTCATCGCCCAGCGCATGCTATCGACGAAAGACGAACGTCATTCGCTTTTGGCGACTCTTTGGTTCAACGTGGCGCACTACGCCGTCCGCCCCTGGCCGTGGATTCTGGTCGGCCTCGTTTCGCTGGTGGCCTTCCCCGGCCTTGACGATCCCGAGATCGGGTACGTCTTGGCAATGACCGAGTTCCTGCCCCCCTATCTCCGCGGACTCATGTTGGCCGCCATCGCCGCGGCCTTCATGTCCACCATCAGCACCGAGTTGAACTGGGGCGCCAGCTACCTGATCAACGATGTCTACCGCCGCTTCCTACGCCCACAGGCTTCCGAGCCCCAGCTCGTGCGTGCGTCGAGAGTCGCGACCGTCGTCCTGGCGATCGCGGCGGCGGCCATCACCTTCTACATGGACTCGATCGCAGGAGCCTGGAAGCTGCTATTGGCAACCGGCGCGGGCACGGGACTGGTCCTGATCCTGCGGTGGTTCTGGTGGCGCATCAACGCCTGGAGCGAAGTGTCGGCCATGTCGGCGGCAGCCGCCGTCTCGCTGTATCTGCAACTGGGACTCGGTTACGACACCGATGACCCAATCAGCTTCGCCAAAGTGATCCTCGCGACGGTGATCGCGACGACCGTCGTGTGGGTCGCGGTCACGCTACTCACCGGACCCGAGCCGCGCGAGACGTTGCTGGCCTTCTACCGGCGCGCCCGGCCCCACCCGGCGCTGTGGGGCCCGATCGCCGCCGAGGCTTCGGACGTGCGGCCCTCTTCGACCCTGACCGGCGACTTCCTCAACTGGGGCGCGGGCTGCGGCTTGGTCTTCGGAGCCCTGTTCGGTGTCGGCAAGGTGATTCTCGGTGCTTGGTCGCCGGGCGTCCTCTTCCTCGTAACTGCCGCCGTCTGCGCCGCCTGGCTCAGCCGTTCCGGCGGGCGAAAAATGTAGGGGCGCGCCGTCGCGTGCCCGCCGGCCGCCATCGTTTTGTAGGGGTGGACCCCTGCGTCCACCCTGTGCCGCTGAGTTACTTGCGGCCTCAACGCAGAGACAAACGATTTTACTAGGGGGCGCGGTGGGGCGGACACAGCGGTCCGCCCCTACGAAGGGTTTGCCTCCACACCAGCCCTGGAAGCTGGAAGGGGCGATACGACTTC
>JAKZVK010000559.1:0-13070 GCA_047516085.1 Bryobacterales bacterium | reverse complement strand
GCTGGAAGCAATGACGCCGTGGTCTGGCCTGCGCTCGGCGCCTTCAAACACGAAGCCGCCGCAGTCGATCCCGCTCGCAACCACATCTACCTGACCGAAGACCGCGGCGACGGACTGCTCTATCGCTTCGTACCCGACGGTCTCGCCGGCAACGGTTCACCCGATCTCTCCTCGGGACGTCTCGAAGACGCGCAAGTCCTGGACGGGGAGGAAGGCCGCGTGGTCTGGCATCGCGTCCCCGATCCCAGCGGTGCCCGTCAGCCGACCCGCCTGCAAGCCCCCAAGGCCTCCATCTTCAAAGGGGGTGAGGGCATGTGGTTCCACAACGGTATGGTCTTCTTCACGACCACCCGCGACGGGCGAGTCTGGGCCTATGATGTCGAGACCAGCATGATCGAGATCGTCTACGACGACAATCGCTTCGAAGACGCTTGCTTGACCGGCGTCGACAACGTCACCGTCAGCTCGGCGGGCGATGTTCTCGTTGCCGAGGACGGCGGCGACAATCAGATCTGTACCATCGCGCCTGACCGCGGGCCCGTGCCGGTCGTTCACCTGGTCGGTCACGACGGCTCCGAGATTACCGGACCTGCCTTCGATCCCTCCGGTACTCGGCTCTACTTCAGTTCGCAACGCGGCGAGACCGGCCAGTCCGAAGACGGCGTCACCTACGAAGTAAGCGGCCCGTTCCGCGGCTGACCCTCCTTCTGTCCGCTTCTTGATGCTCCCGCCTGTCCCGGCCTAGAGCGGTTTCACAGATGACGTAAACCGCATCCGAAGATGCTTTCGCTATAAGCTAGCGCGTCGATGCTAGGCAGCCCCAAGAGTTGTCTATTCTATTCCTGAAAATGCTCTAGCCACCTTTCGCATGTTGGCTTCAGGTCCTCACCTTAGAAGGACGGGGCTCCACCCTGGGGTAGAATACACGGTAAGAAACACCTTCCCGTCTCTTTGTTTTCTGGTCGCCGATGCCTTTCAGCGAGGAACTCGCCTTTCGGGACCGCCGGGTGCGGCACCTGGGATTCGTGCGCCTCTTCCTAGCGGCGGCCTATCTCGTAGCCGAGGTCGCCGGCAACCCTCGCGGCGCCGAGGCTGAAAAGTGGGCGTTAGCTCTTCTGTTTGGCGTGTACGCGGGGATTCTCGTCGTCCCCCGTGTCCACCCGCTAGTTCGTAACCACGCCCTTCTGATTCTCGCGGTCGATCTTGTGACCGTCTCGGCCTTGGTCTTATGGGGCGACTCCGGCAAGACCGTACTGGCCCTATTGCTGTTCTACTTCCTGCTGAGTCAGGCGACGCTGCTCCACTCCGCCCGAGAAATCATCGCCACCTCGGTGATCGGCATCGTGGTCTACGGTGTCTGGCTGGCGCGCAGTGATTTTGTCGACTCCCCTTTTCCCCACAGCTTCCTTTTGCTTCTTCTGCTGGTCGGCGGCTCGCTGGCCTACTACGTCTCCTATCGCAGGTTTCAGAAGGAGCGCGAAATCTCGATCCTGCTGAGTCCGGCCACCGGACAAGGTGAAGCCGAACTCATCTCGGCGGTAGAGTCCGCCCTGGAGCGGCTCGCCTTGGGGCTGCATTGTTCCGGTGCGATCCTGGCCGTATGGGACGAGGACATCGGATACAGCTCTATTGCCCGGTACCCCAGGCAAGACGACGACGAGCCGTCCGTCTGCTTCGACACCGATGCTGAGTGGGACCGCCTTCGCACCGGGCGTCTCGACTTCTATTCCAACCAGCTTTCCGACGGCGAAAGCAGCCATCGGAAGGCGGGCGATGCCGACCTTCACCCGTTCGTCATTCAGAAATTCGAGATCTACAACTGCATGAGCTGCGGGCTCTTCGACGGAAAGGATCCGCTGGGGCGGCTGCTGCTCTACAACAGCATTTCTAACGTCCGCCGCTCTGATTGGAAAGCGCTGCGGGAGGCCAGCCCGTCGCTCGGCGCCGTCGCGCGCCACTTGCGGGCGCTCAAGCGCACAGAGTTGGCCGCGTGCGAGTTTGAGAGCGAGCGCATCGCGCATGACCTGCATGACGGCCCCTTGCAGAGCATGATCAGTTTCGAGATGCGGCTCGAGATCATCCGCCGCATGATTCACCGCGACCCCGAGGTGGCCGAAACCGAACTCGAGTCGTTGCAGCAGTTCTCGCGCAAGCTCGTCGCCGAGATGCGCACCTTCGTCCACCGCATGAGGCAAGTCGAGACCGACGGCTCGTCGCTGATGGCGGCGGCACGGCGCCTGGTCGACGGTTTCCAGAAGGAAAGCGGCGTCCCCGTCACTTTCGTCAACGGACGAGAGGTCGACATCGCACTCGGCGATAGGCTGACGACGGAGCTACTGCAGGTCATCCGCGAGGCGCTCAGCAACATTCATAAACATGCCCACGCGACGCACGTGCTCTTCTCCGTCGAGCAGAAGAACGGCCAGCTCTACGTCTCGGTTCATGACAATGGCCGGGGCTTCCGCTTCGGGGGAAGCTACAGCCTCGAAGAACTCGACCTGATGCGCATGGGACCGCAAAGCATCAAGCAACGCGTGCGCACATTCGGCGGCGACCTCAGCATCGAGTCCCAGCCGGGCGAAGGGTCGAATCTCCGCGTCTCTGTACCGCTTTAGACTCGTAGCGCGTAGACAGGGTGCGGGCAGCGCCGCGATCGGCCCAGGTCAGTAAACCCTCACGCCAACACCCCGTGGACGACGTCGCCCGCCACGTCGGTGAGGCGCATGTCCCGTCCACTGAAACGGAAGGTGAGTTTCTTGTGGTCGAGGCCTAGCAGATGAAGGATCGTGGCGTGCAGGTCATGCACGTGGACTTTGTTCTCGACGGCGAAGTAACCGTATTCATCCGTCGCGCCGTGGACCGTGCCGCCCTTGGAGCCGCCGCCGGCCATCCACATCGTGAAGCCAAATGGATTGTGGTCGCGGCCCCACTCCTCGGGATTCGCGCCACGCATTTGGGCCGTCGGCGTGCGGCCGAACTCACCGCCCCACACGACCAGCGTCTCATCGAGCAGGCCGCGAGCCTTCAAGTCCTTGAGCAGGCCGGCGATCGGCTTATCGGTGGCTTTGGAGTTGATGCGATGGCCCTCGTTGAGCCGCGCATGCTGGTCCCAACGGTCCTGCCCTCGGCGGGCCGGCGTTAGTAATTCCAAGAACCGCACCCCGCGCTCGACCATGCGTCGCGCCAGCAGGCACTGCCGGCCAAACTCTTCCGTCTCGGGGTCGTCGAGGCCGTACAGCTTCTTCGTTGCCTCACTCTCGCCGCTGAGGTCGAGCAGGTCGGGCACGGCGGACTGCATGCGGTACGCCAGCTCGTAGTTCGAGATCGTCGCTTCCAACTCAGTAATCCGTCCGAAGCGTTCGAGCACGCCTTGGTTGAGGCGCCGCAGCAGTCCCATCTTGCCCTGCTGCAGGTCGGCCCGTTGCTCGCGTGGTTGGATGTCGGCGATGGGGTGCTTGCCCCGGCGGAACAGCATCCCCTGGTAGGCGGCCGGCAGAAAGCCACTACCGAGAACGTCGAGTCCGCCCGGCGGGATGAGGCCGCTGTCGAGCGCGACGAAACCCGGCAGGTTGTCGCAATGGCTGCCGAGGCCGTAGGTCACCCAACTGCCCATCGACGGACGCCCTTGAAAACCCGACCCCGTGTGCATGAAGTAGTTTGCGGCGGTGTGCTCGGAGTGGTCGGCGACCATCGACCGGATGATCGCCATGTCGTCGACGCAGGTGGCGACGTGCGGGAACAGTTCGCTCACCCACGCGCCCGACTGTCCGTGACGGCTGAACTCGAACGGGGAGGCGAACACCTGGTCGGAGATGTTGAAGACCGTGGTGGGCGTCTCCATCTTGATGGGTTGGCCGTTCTCTTTAGCGAGCCGCGGCTTAGGGTCGAAGGTGTCGAGTTGCGAGGGACCACCGTCCATGAACAGGAAGATGACCGACTTGGCTTTCGGCTGATAGTGCGGCTCGCGCGGCGCCATCGGGTTGACACCGCGGTCGGTTGTAGCAGCGGACGCTTGCCGGTCGGCGAGCAGCGCCGCCAGAGCCAGTCCGCCGAAACCGTTGGCGGAGCGGCAGAGCAGCTCCCGGCGGGTCGGTTGGCTGGGCGTTGACCGGTGACGTGTCACGGGGGTGGCGGTCGAACTCCACCGTCGGATACCCGGCGGCCGTCGCAGGGTCGTCCGCGGTTCTTTCCGAGATTATCCCATAGGGTCTTCGGGGAACCTGATTTGTCGGCTGTTGAGCCGTTGAGACGTGGTCGTGAGGTTGCGTCTCTGCATTCAGCGGGACGTGTTTTGATCGGCGGCTGGGCACGCCGCTGAAAAATGGAGAAGGACCAGAGGTCGGCCGGCCCTCAAGCCCTCCAACCGCGGGTCCCTACCAGGGCATCTTGCGCTTTGTGTGCTTGCGCCCGATCTCGGCCGCCTCTTGGTTGCCCGAGCCGATCATCACGCCTTCGTCGAGCATTTGCTTCACGTTGTCGGTATTCACGCCATTCAGAAACGCGATCTTGGCCTTCTTGCAGGCCGCGAAGACCCGGGCGCGGGCGTCTTGCAAGACCTTCGAGTTGCGGTTGGCGGCTCCGATCAGTCCGTACGACATGCCCATGTCACCCGGACCCCACTCGGCGAACCCAATGCCGGGGACCGCAACGCTGGCCTCGGCGTTCTGCAAGGCGTGACGGTCTTCGATCTTGAGGCCCAGCAGAATCTCGCCGTTTGGGTCGAGAGGCCACGGCTCGGCGCGCTTAGTGTACTCGTCTCCCGAGATCCCCCAGATCCCCGACGCGAAGCCTTGGCTACCGCTGCCACGCAGGCCCTCACCAATGCCGCCCACAACTTTATGGTGCGGATAGCGCGACGCTTGGACTAGCACGCGGACGGCCTCGGGTGTACGCGCATGGCATAGCAGAATGCCGTGAACGCCCGAGGATAGAACCTGGTCGATCATCCAGACGTTAGCCCTCATGACGTATTCATCGAGTCCGGTGAGGGGCAGAGTGCAGATGACGGTCGGTGTGCGGTGGCCGCTCTTCGTCGGGCCGCCGTCGGCCAGGCCCCGCATGAAGGCGCGAATGCCGGGGATGTTGTAGGCGCCGTGCTCCATCTCGAGGCTGATGTAATCGGCCCAGGTGTGCGCCATCTCCTTGCCCTTCTCGTAGCTGATGTCGGTGGTCGAGATCTGCGAGTAATAGATCGGCTGACCGGCTTCGAGCAGCTCGATTGCGCGGTTGATACGCTTCGGCGTGGGCGGCGGCGCCGACTCCAAGGTGGAAAGGCCCGCCAGCAAAGCCGCCACGGCCACGGTAAGAAAGAGTGCCGCCTTCTTCATTTGAGTCCTCCGTCCGGTTGTGCGTCCTACAGGTTGTGAGAGCATCCCCACGTAGGGGTCGCGGTCAATCATAGCACGCGGGTGGGTATGGATTCGCTGTGCTAAAATTCCGCTTTACGCTGCGTTTGCACTGCGGTAACCAGCTTCAACCGGGAAGGCTTACTATGTTTCGCACGATCGTCACCTTCATTGTCTGTGTCGCTGCTTTGACGATGCCGGCCGCGGACCCGCTCGCCGCCCAACTCACCGTACTCGAACACGCCACGGTGATCGATGGCAGCGGCCGCGCGCCCATCGCCGACGCCACGATCGTCATCGCCGGCGACAAGATCCGCGAGATCGGCGCGGCGTCGCAGGTCAAGGCCCCCGCGAAAGCACAGACCGTCGACCTCAGCGGCAAGACCATCATGCCCGGCATCATCAACCTGCACGGCCACGTTGGCATGGTCAAGGGCCTTGAGCAAGACATGAAGCACTACACCCGCGAGAACGCCGAGGCACAGCTTCGCACCTACGCCATGTACGGCGTGACGACGACCACCAGCATGGGTACCGACGCGGACTTGATTGTCGACATTCGCGACGAGCAGCGGCGAGGCAAGGTTAACGGCGCGCGCGTCTTCACGGCGCTGCAAGGGTTCACGACCTTGCGCGGTTATCCGACGCACGCGCCCGGCGTGAAGGGTGTTGCGCAGGAGGTGGCGACGGCGGCGCAAGCCAAGGCCTGGGTCAACCGGCTCGCCGACAAGAAGGCCGACGTGGTCAAGATGTGGGTCGACAGCCATCACGGCAAGTTCGAGAAGATCCCCTCCAACGTCTACCGGGTCATCATCGAGCAGGCCCACAAGCGCGACATGCTGGCTTTTGCGCACCTATATGAACTGGCGGATGCGAAAGGCCTGGTCGACGCAGGCCTCGACGTGATCGCCCACAGCGTGCGGGACTATGTGGTCGACGACGAGTTGATTTCCAAGATGAAGAAGAACAACGTGACCTACGCCGCGACGCTCAGCCGCGAGCAGTCCACGTTCGTTTACGCGGATTCACCCGCTTGGCTCGATGATCCCTTCTTCCAGAAGGGCACGACGCCGGAGATCATCCAAGCCGCCAAGACGACCCTGAAAGCAAATCAAGCCAAAGATCCGGAGCGCGAAATCAACATCAAGGGTCTTGAGATCGCCATGCGCAACCTCAAGAAGCTATCGGACGCCGGCGTGCGCATCGGCATGGGGAGCGACACCGGACCTCCTGCGCGCTTCTCGGGCTACTTCGAGCATTGGGAGATGGAGCTGATGGTCGAGGCCGGCCTCACGCCGATGCAGGTGATTCAGGCCGCGACCAAGAACTCCGCCGAGGCCCTGCGCATCTCAAAGGACTTTGGCACGCTGGAGAAGGGCAAGGCGGCGGACTTGATCGTGCTCAACGAAAATCCCCTCGACGACATCCGCAACACGAAAACGATCCACGCGGTCTATCTCGCCGGTAAGAAGTTCGAGTAAACGAGTAGGTGCTGTCGCGTTGCGAGGACGGTCCCGACCTTCCCTCGGCTTCGGCAGCCAAGACTCAGAGCCGCAAGCGTAAGCTTGCGTTGAGTACCGGCTGGTCGGCCGTGATGTTTTGATATGAAAGGTTGCCGCTGCAAGCCCCGGTAGGGGCGGGCCGAAGCCTGAAATCGGGACACTATCCAGCTCTGACAAGAACCTCATTGCCATCACGCCCGTGGTAAACTGATCGCGTTCAGCCTTGGGGAGTTAGACCGTGCTCATCGATCCAAACAAGTGCGTGGCTTGCGCGAACTGCGTTCCCGTTTGTCCCATGGGGGCGATTTACGTCGATCCGGCCAGGAATCGTGCCACCATTGACGCCGACGAGTGCGTCGAGTGCGGCACTTGCTATCGCATGAGCGGCGAGAATCTCAATCCCACCATGGTGCGGACGGTGCGCAAGCTGGCGAAGGTCTTTCGTTTCCGCTTCGAGCCCGAACCCGACGTCTGCCCCACCTCAGCGTTCGTGATGGACGAGCTGGAATGGCCGCGTATCGCCCGCCGCGTGTTTAGCGACCCGCTGGTCGAGCACAAATCGACCGGCATTCACGGACGCGGAACCGAAGAGGTCAAGACCAACGACGTGGCGAACCGTGTCGAGGTCGGTGAGGTCGGATACGTGATCGAATTCGGCCGTCCGGGTGTCGGCGTGCGCTTCCATCACATCCAGACGATGACCGTTGCTCTGGCGAAGCTGGGCGTGACGTTCGAAGCCAAGAACCCTATCACGCATCTGATGACCGACAAGAAGGCGGGCACGCTCAAGACCGACCTGATCAATGAGAAGATCCTCTCGGCGATCGTCGAGATCAAGACCACCATCGACATGGTGCCGGCCGTGCTCGACACTGTACACGACGTCTCGAAGGGCATCGACACCGTGATCGCGGTGGGCGTTTCCACGCGCTGCGACGACGACGGCGAGGACCGCGTGCTGCTGCCGCTGCTCGAAGACCTGGGCTATTCGCACGAACGCGCCAAGACGAACATGGGGCTGGGACGCGTCACCAACGTTCAACTCCAGGAGGAGCTCGTTGACCAACACGCTGCATCGGTACGGTAAGGCCGAGAGCTTCCAAGACGACGTCATCATCTTCGCGATCCCCTGTAAGGGCAAGAACGAGCAGGGCGCGATCGAGAAGCTGAAGACCTTCCTTCGCATCTGTGCCAAGCACGAGCCGGCCAACATGGGCAACGGCGATTGGGGCAGCTACCGTCCGTCGAAGGAGTTGCGGCCGACCGTCCACTGGAACCGCGAGAGCGCGGCTGACTACCAGTCGGTGATCGAGGGCGTCAAAAAATCAGGTACGGTCGCCGCGGTTTTCGATTCGCGCCAGAAGGCCGAGGCGTGTTTGAGGGAGGTGATCGATGCCGACCTGGGCATGTCGGTGAATATCAGCACGTCGGTAGACGGCGCGAAAGAGACGGGCGAGGCCTGCGGCATCAAGAGACACAGCGTCGAGTATTCGTTGGGCTTCACCGACCCTCACGACCACCTTCCGAATAGTCAGACGCTCGAGTTGGCCACGATGTGCGGCCACGGCATGGTGTCGTTCAACATGGCCAAGAAGATGCTCGACATGGTGCGCGAGGGCCGCCGCACCTCCGACCAAGCTGTCGCCACGCTAGCTCGCTTCTGTCCCTGCGGCGTTTACAATCCCTCCCGCGCCAAGCGCTTGCTCGAGCAGGCACGCAAGCACCAAGCCTAGATCGCTATTTACAGAGAGCGAGGGGCCGCCCCTTCCGACTCAAAGCCGCGGGCCTTAGCCTGCGTTGAGCCGCAACTGCGAAGAAGGCTCTCACTGCATGCCAGGGACGCTCCGTCAGGAGCTTTACGAAACTATAGCGGCCACTAGGAGGCGTCGAGCATCTCAACGCGGGCTGACCGATTCCTGGGTTCTCAGGACCGCGAGCTGTCACTCATTCCACCGGCAGTCGGACCCATCCCCCCCAGGCAACGTGCCTGTGGCTCCCCGACAGACCCAGCCCACGGCGTACCATAATGCCAGTGACACACCACCCGGAGGTGACTCCATGAAACGCTTCAACCGCCGAGCTTTGCTGAAAGGCATTCCCTTGGCCGCGGCCGGCAACGCAGCCGCCGCCACAACCAAGGAGCCCAACTCCAACCGCAAGTCAGTCCGCATCGGCTTAGCGGCGCTCCGCCGGGGCAACACCATCCCCGACGGGGTGGAGAAGATCGCCGCCGCGCTCTCCGAGTGCCGCGACAAGGGCGTCGAGATCGCCTGCTTCCCCGAAACCTACTTGCCCGGCCTGCGTGGCGGCAAGAACCCGGGCTACACCTTGTCCGCGCCGGATCAGCCCGCGATGGAGAAGGCGCTCAGAGGCATCAGCGCGAGTGCCGAGCGGAACAAAGTCTCAGCCGTTATCGGGCTGGAGTGGGTGAGCACGCTCGGCCTGGAGAACCGCGCGTACGTCTTCTCGTCGAAGGGCGAAGTGCTCGGATACCAAACAAAGAATCAGATCACTCCCGGCGGCGAGGAAGAGAACTACGTCCCCGACGGCAAGCGCCAGATGTTCGACATCAACGGCGTGCGCTTCGGCATTTCGATTTGCCACGAGGCGTGGCGCTATCCCGAGACGGTGCGCTGGGCGGCGGTGCGTGGCGCGAAGATCGTCTTCCAACCCCAGGTTACCGGCCACGACCGCCCGGGCGAGGTCAAGACCGCGCCGTGGGGCGAGTCGTTTTATGAGAAGGCGATGCAGTGTCGGTCGGAGGAGAACTCCATCTACTTCGCCAGCGTCAATCAGGCGATGACGCAACAGAACTCGGCGACGTCGTTGATCGATCCCGACGGCGAGTTGATGAGCCACCTACCGCGAGGCGAAGAGGGGCTGCTGGTCGCCGACCTCGACCTCACCAAAGCAACCGGCTTCTACGCCCGCCGCTACCGACCGGAGTTGTATCAAGAACATTCTGGCTAGAGACGGCTATCATAATAGTAGAGGCAACGAGGGCGCTATGTCAGTGGAAGTCTCTTACGACCAAGCACGTGAAGACCTGGATTCACTCTGGAACCAGGTGACGAAGAAGAACGAGACCGTCATCATCCGTCGAGAGGGCTTTGACGACGTAGCTTTGGTTCCTGCCTCCGAGCTGAGCGGCCTGGAAGAGACCGAATACCTGCTCAGTTCGCCCAGGAACGCCGAACGCCTCTTGAACTCGCTCGACCGCGCCCGGCGAGGCGAAGGCGTTGCGAAGACCGTCGACGAGTTGGCCGACGAGCTTGGACTAGGGGAGAACGACGCCTAGAAATACCTCTCGAAAGGCCGTCCTCGACGTCGCATTCCTCGAGGATATCACCTACTGGGTCGAGCAGGACCGAAAAACAGCTCGGAAGCTGCTACGGGCGATGCGCGAAGTCCTTCGCGATCCGTTCTCGGGTACAGGCAAGCCCGAACCTCTGAAACACAAGCTGAGCGGCGCCTGGTCGAGGCGCTTGACGAAGGAGCACCGCCTTGTCTATGCGGTTACTGAAGAGACAGTAATCTTCCTCCAAGCGCGTTTTCACTACAAGTAAACCCAACTCCGAATCAGCGAGTTTTCAGCTCGGATTGGAGGGTTCAAGCACTAGCCTCGCGGTTGCCTCCGCGCCGTCACGCTCAAACGGCAGCTCGTGGTACCGCGCGTTGATCCACTCGTCAAGTTGGTCGCAGTAGTGCGGACTACCGGGGTGGCCGGATTCGCCCTGCGCGTCGACGGCTTGAAACGTGAGCGGCGACGTGCTCAAGTCGGCGATCAGGCGGTAGTTGGCGCCCATCAGCGCACCCCAGTTGGGGTCGTAGCCGGTATTGCAGACGGTGATGCCGTTGCCTCCAACCGGTACCCCGCCGCGGTCGAGAAGCTCGGACAAGTCGCCGCGCCCGGTGAGCACGTGCCGGAGTTGGATCTTGTGCAGGTTGCCCCAGCGCCACTCGGACATGTCCGGGCCGTGTTGCGCCGTGATCTGATCGAGCGTGTCTATGAAGGCCTCCTCGATCGCCGCGATCCGATCGCCGCTCTCAAACCATCCGGCCGTATCTTCCTCGAGCAGCGCCGACGCGAGCCCGCCCATGGTCCCTTCGACGAAGAGAATCTGTTCTTCGTCGAATCGCTCCGCGGCGGCGAGGCGGCTCCATTGCGTGAAGAACACTTCGAAGATCGACGCCGCCACGCTGTCGGTGGTCATGTGTCCGTCCCAGGCGTCGATGTGAGCCAGCGCTTCACGCACCCGCGGGTCGCTGCCGCCCGCTAGCGCTTGCAGCAGTTTCGGGCGGCACTCGACGGCGCGCAGCGAGCAGACGTCCTGCTGCATGGCGACGAGGTCTTCGCGCGAGAGCTTGTCGCGCTGCTCGATCATCTGTCGGATGCGCCGGCAGCGATGGCCGCTGTTCCATGTCCCCGAAAGCGGGTAGGGGAAGTCGTCGGGCGCGGGACGGTTGTTGGCCGTCGCGATCCACCCGCGCTCGGGGTCGGCCCAGCGCGGCATGCCCTCGCGCGGGATGAAGCCGTCCCACTGATGGTCGGGGTTCCAGCCTTCGAGCAGCCCGCGCCGCCAGAACTTTCGCAGTGGAATGTGGCCGGTCGATTGATAGCCGATGTGTCCTTCGCTGTCGGCGAAGACCAGACTCCAGGTCGGCACGGTCCAGCCTTTCGTAGACTCCCGGAACTCGTCGCAGGAGCCGGCACGATTCATCGCCAGGAAGGAAGTAAGCAAGCCGCAGTAGCCCGAACCGACCCAGCGCAGCGAGATCGGCCCCCACTCGCGCGCCAGCGGCGGCAGGATGTTGTTGACGATCGGCCCGTTGCGCGACGACTGGATGGTTTTGCTCACGGCCTCGCCTCCCCGCACCGCGATTTCCTCGACCGTCTCGCCGGCTGTTTCCCACTCGCCGTCGTAGAGAAAGCAGCCGGGGTGGCCCGAGTCAGTCTTCTCCAAGTAGAGGTCGCGCTGTGAGCAGATGTTGTTCGTCACGCCCCAGGCGACTTGGCGGTTGGCACCAAACAGAACCGTCGGCATGCCGGCGTAGGCCATGCCCATCACATCGAACGACCCGCCGCTAAGGTGCACTTCGTACCAACACGAGACGGCGGCGAACGCGATGTGCGGGTCGCTGGCCAGCAGAGGCTTACCCGAGGTGGTTCGGCTGCCGCCGATGACCCAGTTGTTACTGCCCTCGCCTTCTTGCGGATCGCCGACCGCGCTTCCCATCGCGGCGGCGGCCGGGCGTCCGGCGGGATAGCTGCCCGCCGGCAGGATGCTCTCTTCGTCGGCCTCGCCATGCAGGAACGCATCGAACAGGGCTCCGTCGCCGAGCACGCGGCGACCGATCTCGGGCGCGACGATCACGGGAAAACGGACCGTCAGGTAGTAGCGGAACTCGCCGGTAATCGCGAGGCAGTCGATCGGCGACCAGCGCTCGGGCGCATAGTCGAGAAGGTCGAACTCGATGGGGAGACGATCGAGCGACTCGTCGATCACGGCGTTGACGCCATCGCTGAAGCGGCTGACGAGGCGGCGCGTTTCCTACGGCGTCTGCTCCCACTCGGCTTCCGCGATGCGCCGGATGCCAATGGTCCGCGCGATCGTATCGAGTTCGAGACCGTCGGGCCCGAGGATTTCCGCTAGCCGTCCCAGCGCCTTGCGGCGTAGGTAGTCGAGTTGAAACAGGCGGTCCTGCGCCATGGCGTAACCGAAGCCAAAGAAGAGATCGTCGTCCGACGCGGCGCGGATGTGCGGGATGCCCCACTCGTCGCGTTCGATCTCGACCGCCGCGCCGACCGGCTCTTGGCGCGAGCCCTCGCTGGTGGGCACGCGCGAGCGGGTTTCGCCCGCCCACCAGCGATCGAACTCCTCGCGTGAAATATGCGCCGCACTGCACACCTCGTCGATTGGCCGGCCTGAGCCGAGAAGGGCAAGAAGTTGTTTTGAGGAGAGGTTCATGGGTTCAATGTCTACCAGGCTTGTCGGAGAGTCGAAATAGCGTAACAGAAAAGGGGGCATCTCACGGAACCGTAGCGCGGATCTCGGTTCTGAGATCTGCGGCCGTGACTTCGCACCACAGACGTCACAAGCCCGGAAACCGAGCCGTGACCGTAAGGGAGCGGTCCGGCACGAGCTCCCGCGCCCCGCGAAAGCTCCTAGAACCGAGAGCGATGCCAGCGGCTCACCAGTGGATGCGAATTCATGTCGCGCCC
>JAKZVK010000558.1:0-5685 GCA_047516085.1 Bryobacterales bacterium | reverse complement strand
GACAATCGACAGGGGCTTGTCGCCAACGTCTGCGCGACCCACGCGACGGGGACCGCCGAACGCGACGCGGCGGTGCTGTTGCTGGAGGCCAGCGCCTCCCCGGGCAGCACGGTCGGGGCGGACAAGGGCTACGATGTGGCGCGCTTCGTTGCCGACGTGCGCGTCCAGGACGTCACGCCCCACGTGGCGCAGGACGAGCTTCTTCCCGGGGTTCACCGATCCAACGATGGCTCGATCGCTCGAGGTGGTGGACTTCGACGCGGACACGGCTACCGCGCATCCATTCAAGGTACAGGTGCGCAACGGGCTTTGGACGATCCCGTCACACTACGACTACCCTTCAGACGGTTACGAGCGGCTTGCGAACACCGTCGCCACCATCATCGCGCTGAAGAAGGACAACGTCGCGACTGAGAACGTCGCCGACCACGAGCGTACGGGAACGCTCGACCCCCTCGACGAAACGCTGCCCACCCTTCAAGGGCGCGGGACGCGCGTCACGATAAAGGGCGATAACGACCGGATGCTCGCCGACGCCATCATCGGCAAGCCGCTCGACGGGCGACCGGCGTTCCGCTATGTCCGCCTGGCGCGACAGACGCGGGTCTACGTGGCCGAAGTCGGCGATCTCGACCTCTCCACGCACTTTACAGACTGGATTGATCGTGATGTGCTGAACAGCGAGTGGAGCGATGTTGACCAGATGATCATCCGCGACTACTCCTTCGAGAAGGCCACGCAGAGCATCGACGTGCGTGACACGCTGTTCGTTCAGAAGGTCCAAGAGGAACCGCCCGACTGGACGATGCGCGATGTTCAGGCCGGCGAAGAGGTCGATACATTTCGAGCGAACCTGATGGTTACCTCGCTTGACGAGCTCTCGATTATCGGGGTGCGGCCCAAGCCGCCGGCCGTGTCCGCCGGCCTCGCGCAAGTGAGCGGCACGCTAAACCTATCGCGGGACGATCTTGCCGACCTTTCCGGTAAAGGCTTTCACTTCACGCGTCAGGGAGAGTTGGTGTCCGATCAGGGCGAGGTCCTGGTGCACACGAAGAGCGGTGTGTTCTTCAGGGTCTGGTTCGGTGCCATCGCATACGGCGATGTCGAACCCGCGGCTCCCACACTCGGGGACACGCCAGCCACACAACCAGCGACGCCGACTCCGCCGGCCGCAGCAGCTGCTCCGCCGTCTGGGGCGGCGGTCAATCCGGCGGCCACGAAGGCCATCGCGACCCCGGTGAATCGCTACGTGATTGTTTCCGCGGCGTTCGATCCGACGTCTCGAAGTGGCCCCGCGATAGAAAACGGCGAGAAGCGCGCAAGCGCGCTGCAGGCGCGTTTTGCGCCATGGTATTTCGTGGTGTCAGGGCAGAACGTCGAGCGCATCCGGCTTCCGCGACGCGTCTTGATCAAAGCCAAGAGCGCGAAACCCAACTAGGAACTCGCCATTTTCGTCGGAGCGTCCTTCCGCCGGAAACAGGACGTCTCAGGCTCTTGATTCGACGAACCGGCGATCGTTAGAAGTTGAACAAGTGCGTCAGCTTGATGATGAAGGCCCGCCCGGCGATTTGGCCTCTCCTCGTGTCCCTGGTGTCGTTGTAGACGACGAACAGATCGCTCAGGGGATGGTGGATGATGTTGAAACGGATGTTTGAGCTCACCTGATGGGTATCCGCGTTGTACTGAAAAAACGCGTTCACAAAGGCACGTGACGTGAACGCATACAGAAACCTTACTCCAAACAGCTCCGTCGTAAACGTGCCGTTCGGCAGCGTGACGTAATTGCGGCCGTAATTGAAGTCAAGGCTGAGGTGGTAGTTCAGCCGCAGACCCAAGGTGCCGGTGACCACTTTGTTGTGTCCGTTCCAGAATTCGCCCCAGGTGTAGCTGCCGGTTCCGATAATCCTGCGGCTGGTGCCGGTGTTCACGTCGGCCGTATGGCTCAGGTAATCGTAATCGCCCGCCGGAATCGAAACATCCGAACGGATCGCGAACGGCTCTATGAGCCGATCGAAGGTCCGAGTGATCGTGAAGTTCGTCGAGCCGTTGTTTTCGAACTGCACGCCGGCCTTCGCTTCCTGAGTCCGCGTCTCGAGGTCTCCGTGGTTCCGCTCCTCGATGTAGTCGACGCTGGTGCCGAACGTCAGATTTCGAATGGTGTTGTTGCGCTCGAGTCGCGGTAACCACGAGAAGTTGCCTTTGTATTGCGACATGTTCCCGCGGCGGAGGAATCCGACGTCGGGGATGAAATTCGGCCCCACATGGTTGTACTCAGTCGACGCATCCAGCTCGTCGTCGCGCCAGGCCGCTTGGAACCGTCGCGCGTAGTTGCCGCCAGACTTGCCGGGTGTATCGCTGCGGAGAAGGTAGGCATCGAAGTCCAGCTTCCCGAGGAACTGGAAGTGAGCGTCGACACCGTACACGCGGTTGGAGTCGCCCGCAGTGGTCGAATCACGGTGGGTCACAATCGCGCCGAGCCAGGAACTTCTGGCGAGATTGCGCCTGACTCGGCCGACGACATAGTTATTGGACGGGATCGCGTCCGCCTCCTCAGTTTTCACGGCCAAGAAGCCGATATCGTAGTTCCTGATCTGCCCGGTCACACGTCCGCCCCCAATGATGGGAACCGGAGTGCCGCTAGGGCTCAGACCGATTCGGCGGCTGAAGAACGGGACGAGATTGGCCGATCTAGCGCCGCCACGTCCCTGGGCTCCAAAACCGAAGATGCCCGAATTTTCGAGAAAGAACTCGCGCTTTTCAGGAAAGAAGAGATTGAAGCGTGTCAGATTCACCTGCTGCTGATCTACTTCGACCTGCGCGAAATCGGTACGGTAAGTCGTGTCCAGCGTGAGCGACGGCGTCAGACTGTACTTGACGTCGAATCCCTTGTCGTAGTTTTCCCATGTCCCAAACGACTTGACCGTTTGGAGTTCACTTCCCGCGCGAGTCTGCGTCGTTTGGCCAAGAATGTACGGTTTGACTTGGAGGTTGCGTCCCGGGTGGATATTTTCAAGACCACGGAGCGTTCCCGCGAGAGACACTCTCATTTCTGGATAGCGAATCGGAAGCGGAGCCCAGTTACTTTCCTCGTTGAACCGAGGAATGCGCCTGGTGATCTGCAGGCCCCATTCTTGCTCAGGTGCGTTGGAGAATCGTAGGGTCTTGAAGGGAATGACGTACTCGACGCTCCACCCCTCTTCGCTCGTGCTCACCTTGGCATCCCACACGCCGTCCCAATTGGGGTTCGACTGACCGTTCTGTGAATACTGCGAGTCGCGCCTCCCGCCGGCCGGGTTGACGGCCATCGCAAATGCGGAACGCCGGTCATGAAGGCTGTCGAGAATGACCTGCACCATGTCGGTGCCGTTGATGTTGAAGTCTTTCTTCAATTCCTTGATAGCGATCTGAGCCGGGTCGGAATCGAAGCACATGACGCCAACGTACAGATTGTCGTCGTCATACAGAAAGCGCACCTCGGTTCTTTCGTTCGCTGGCTCGCCCGTGCGCGGGGTGCGCTGAAGGAAGTCTGCGGCTGGGCTGGCAAGTGTCCAAGCGAGATCGCTGAGTCGTCCGTCGATGGTGAGCGTCTCCGTAATCCGAACCGCCGTTACCACTCTTTGTAGATGAATGGTTTCGTAGTCGATCTGGTCAGAAGGACGGTTTGCGACCGAACTGATGCCGCCCGGCGCCTGCGCATGAGCCGAGACGGCACTCACGAGGCACACCACGAGAACTCGCGCGAGCGGGGGCATGGTGGGGGCCATACAATCAAGACGCCGACGTGATGACCGAGTTTTTCTGCGCGAACTACGTCGCTTCAATCGTCCGCGTCGCGGATCGGATTGAGTTCCGTTGAGCCGTCTGTCCCTAAAGGACAAAAGGGTCGAGCCCCAGGGACTCGGCCCTATGTAGTTAGAGACGGCCGATGACGGCTGCTGCTAATTCTGTTGGGTCCCGACCTGTATGACGTCCTTGTCGATTGCGATATCGAAAGCCGGAAAGTACATTTCGTGCCAGCTCTGCTGACCCCAGGGCACCTCTTGGTTGGGCGCGGGATTGAATCTGTTGCTCGCCGAGTTGTCGAAGTGGGCGTGCACCCGTATGACGCTCCCCGCCGGCAGCTTGACCGGGTTCTCGAACTGATACTGCGTCTGCCACTCGAAAGTGTAATTCGGCACGCTAATGAGGATTTCTTCCCGGCCGTCCGGATACGTGACGGAGTACGTCATATCCTTGCCGCGAAGGTGCATGTGGGGCCACAGGTCATTGAGTGTGCTGTCGCTCGTGATGACCATGAGGCTCGCGACGCGATAGTTCTCGGCGTTGGCGGGAATGTTCGGCCGCAGCGCGCCGGTCCCGATGATCTCCTCGCCTTTGTCGAAATTATTGTCGTTGGCGGTCGTCCTTTTCAACGTCAGGACGCTCTCACCAGGCTTGGCGAACCAGAGGTTGACAGTGTGACGATCCGTCTCGGGCCGTCCGGTCGCGTTGTAGTGCATACTCCACCGGAAAGCGCCGTCGTGTGGCAAGACCGCGACTAGGCCGGGCTGGTACCGGAGAGCCCCGGCACCTGGCGCGTAACTCGTCAGGATGCTACCTGTCTCCAGGGGTCTAAAATCGCCGCCGCGCCCTGAGCCCGCTACCTGGAGGGCGAACTGGGGGGCATTCGTCGTGAAATCGCTCTCGATATCGGCACCGATTGCGCACTCGGTATTTCTTTGGATGCCGCAGACCGGAGTCCCGTCCTGCAGTACTGGGACGGCATTCGCGACGAAGCCACCCGGCCACAGCGGTCCCATGCCGATGTGATGGGCTTCCTCCGGGATGGGGTCCGCGTGAAGGGTAGAATGGTGCGTCACGGCCCGGTTGCCCGGGCGGTTCTCCACCGCTTCGATGTACTTATCTTCCCCGAAGGGCGACTCGAGCCAAATGGGGAAGAAGGGGATCACTTCGTTGGCCCCGATCTCAACTTCGACTCCTTCGATGACGGCATCCGGCGGCCTATCCATCAGCTCGGACGACCGCGCGCCGTAGGTCGGTGCGACGGGTTCCGGGCCCGTGCCTTGGGGCGCGCCTGCGTCGGCCCAGGCGACGAGTGTGTCGATCTGCTCCTGCGTCAGACTGCGCGCGTTATTGAACTTCCCATAGCGCGGGTCCGCAAACCAGGGAGGCATATCCTGCGCCAGCACGCTGGCTTTCATGCCCTTCGCCCACGGCCGCGCGGTCGCGTAGGACATCAGCGACATAGGTGCGATCTCGCCTTCTCGGTGGCACTCGGCGCAGTTGGCGTACACAATGGGGGCCACGTCGGCGTTCCACGTGGGGGCCGCCGCAGCCTGCGTACTTTGGGCGCTGGCCGGGGCCGCCAATAAGCATGCACTCACCATCAAGGACAGATTTCTCATTGCCCGGCCTTTCTCTACGGAGTCGTCCAACTCGTCCTGTCAGACTTCGGGTGACGATCGCGTACAATCGCCGGAAAGTCAACGATGCGATGGCCATTGTCACCCCTGCGCGCCTGGCGTTGGCCCACCTAGACCTACGCGGTTCCCGGCGTGAGCCGGAGCCGGTTCATGCGGCTCGCCAATGACAACCCGGTCGGCGCACCGGTCTCCGGCCCTCGGTGGGGTGTGGTCTCAGTCGGGAGCACAGGGGGCAAGCGCGCGCTAGGCGAATGTCTCCGCC
>JAKZVK010000557.1:0-4745 GCA_047516085.1 Bryobacterales bacterium | reverse complement strand
CGTCATCAAGGGCGCGAAGACGGTGGTCTCGAGCGACTAGAGTCTGGGCAAAGGCCCTAGGCGTGTCGCTCGTGGGTCTAGTGAGCGATACCGAGCCCGGAGTAGCGGAATCGCACCCACACGTAGGAGACCTCCGGCCGGGGCACGACTTGGGGTCCTATGTGCCCCGTGGGTGAAGCGCTGTCCGTGAGCGCCCAGCACGGTCCGTGTACCTTTCGTGTACCTCCATTCCGCGGAAGTATCGTTTTCAGCGTTTCTGCCGTCTTGTAGAATCAACAACTTACATGTTCTCAACCCTGTGGACGGGTTCGATTCCCACCCGCGCCTCCACATAGAATCAGTCATTTTCGTTGATCCTATTATACTTAACACTCCACTCAAGTTCACTCTCGTTCACTGCCACACCCGCTGAATCCCTCTCGTTCCCGCTCGGAACTGACTTGAAACTGCCTTGGAAACGGTTGGCCCGTTCGACTCCTGCTTCACTGGACGAGATCCCTTTCGTTTGCCTCGCTCTCGGTCTGCGAGCCAAGTCCGTCGTCCTTCGTTGCGAGCCGTTCAAGGAAATCCTCGTATCGCGCCATGGCGGCGTCCTGGTGGGCTTGGGTGATGTGGACGTACCGTTGAACCACGCGGACGCTGGAATGACCGAGAAGCGCCGCCAGAGTGGAGAGGTCGCAGCCGGCCTCGGCCATGCGCGTAGCGAAGGTGTGTCGCAGATCGTAGAGCACAAACTTCAACCCGGTCTCGGCCAGGATCTCGTTATGGGAGCCGTTCAGCTTGGTGAGGTGGGTCCCCGCCTTCTTGCCGGGGAACACCCACGGGCCGCCATCCAGCCGCCGGGCAAGGATGGACAGGCTTTCCGTGTGCAGCTTCAGCGCCCGGCGCGCCGCCAGCGTCACAACATGCATCCGCACGGCGTCTTTGTCGCTTGGGATCTCTACGTCTCGAATCGGATTCCCTCGGCACCAGTTGTGCCTCATCGCGTACCTGAAGAACTTCGAGAGGGCGTGCAGGTCGTGCCGCAGGGTGACCTCGCGGACCCCGTGCTCGGTGCGCCGCCAAGACTTGTAGTCGTCGATATCGCCGGACGTGATGCTGTGGACCGGACGGTGGCCGAAAAACAGGCCCAGGCTAGCAAAGCTGCATTTCAGGCGCAGTGTGGTATTGGGGTGCTCCTTGTGCTCCCCCTTGGCCCAATCCAAGAACATCTGCGACGCCTCATTGAACGGTTGAACCGACAACTTCAGCGTTTCTTCCCGTCCCTCCATCACCGCCTTCCGGGCTTCGGCCTCGATCCGTATCGCGGCGGTCTTGTTGCGTTCGGTGGCGGCCAAGTCGGTCGGGCCGTAGTAGTTTTTTCTGTTGACTTGGAAGCGGTACTGCCACGTTCCGTTTTGCTTTCTGACTGGCATGCTGGATCTGCTCCTCCATCCACGAATTGAACTTGTCTAGGGGATACCAGATTTTGCGGCCCACATTCAACCAGCTCGGTCCCGTGGCGGCGGGGGCCGACATCACCTACCTTCGCTTGGGGCACGAGTTCGTTTACGCGGCGGTGGTGTTGGACGTGTTCTCGCGCCGCGTCGTGGGTTGGGCGGTCGGTCCCAGCTTGGAGACCGCGTTGCCGTTAGCCGCTTTGGAGCAAGCGCTCGCGGAGCGGCGGCCGGCGCCGGGCCTGGTGCATCATTCCGACCAAGGAACGCAATATGCCTCGAACAAATACGTGGACACGCTGCGCGAAAACGGCGTGAAGATTTCGATGAGCCGCAAGGGCACTCCCGGCGACAACGCCTTTGCGGAGAGCTTCATGAAGACGCTCAAGACCGAGGAAGTCGACTGCAACGAGTATGCGACGTTAGCCGAAGCGCAGGCGGAGATCGGCGGTTTCATCGATACGGTTTACAACCGCAAGCGGCTGCATTCGGCGCTCGCGTACGTCTCGCCTGTGGCGTTCGAGCAGGCGTTTCGAGCCGGCAAGACGGCGGCGTAGCGCCGCCGGAGTTTTCCAGGCATGGGCAGATCTATCGATCCGATGGGCGGGTCCGGCGCGGCGTTGGGACCGCCCCGGACGCTCATCGTTTCGATGAGTCTGCGGCCGGGTATTCCTTGGCGGGTTGCTCTCCAGCAGAGCCCGCTTCCGCTTCCCCGGCTAGGGTTATCATGCGACGATACGGTTGTGAAGGCAAGGCTTTTGCAGTAAACAGCAACCTGTCCCTTCTTTGGTGGCCTCACGAAACGCCCGCACTCCAGAAGCGCCCCCCGAATGTCAGTCAGTCAATAGACATCAAGGAATGTAAGTCAACGGGAAAGACGGATGAAGATTCTCTTGGTACTGACCGACCGACTGACGGTCCGCGGTCTTTGAGGTCTAGGGCTGTGGACGGAGAGATTGAGCGCCTGGCTGACTTCATCACCGGGACCGGCCGGCGATGTGACGAGCGGTTCGCGGGCGAGATCATCGCCGCCGCACCACGAGCGGAGTCTGTCGAAGATCTGATTGAGCTATTCAAGGCAAAGATCTCGGCTGGGCACGGTCCCCGGAAGCACGGCTCTTGCGGCTGGTTCAAGACGGTCGCGAAGGACCACTTCGGCGATCCGAAGTTACACGATATCCCTTTCAAAACCATCAATCCGCTGACGGGGATTCCGACTGACCCGGAGGAGTATAGCCGGCTTGTGGAGCTTCATGCGCGATGAACTGACCAACGGAACAACGTTGTCCGCGACGTGAGGCACATTCGGTGATCTGCACCAAGTGCAGCAGAAGGCAAGAAACTTAAACAGAATGCGGCTTGAGATCGACACTGACGAGCTGGCCAAAGCCCTCTGGGCTCGCTTGCGACCGGAGATCGAGCAAGCTAGCTGCCAAGCTCCCCCGCTCTGCTTTCTCGCAGAAACGCTGCCGACTACCTCGGAAGCAGTCCTCGCATGCTGGACCGTCTCGGCATCCCCCGCGTCGAAATCACAGATCGCTGTGTCCGCTACCGGAGAGAGGATCTCGACCGATTCGCAGAGGAGCGAATTCGGGCGTTCGGCCGTACGTAATCTCGATCGTTCAGGTGTGCCGCCGAAGATCGCTACCGCCATCACCGGTCACAAAACACGGTCCGTGTACGAACGCTACAACATCGTGGCTGATCGTGACTTGTCGGATGCTGCCCAGAAGATGGACCGCTATCTAGAGCAGAAGCGCGAACAGGCCGAACGGACGGTTTCGGGGCCCACTCACTGATGGATGGTTACAAAAATGGTTACACTCGCCTGAGTGCACATCTGACTACAGACGCTAAGTGCTTGAAAAGATTGGTGGGCGCGCGGAGACTCGAACTCCGGACCTCCTGCGTGTGAAGCAGGCGCTCTAACCAACTGAGCTACGCGCCCTCGCTTGGGTTCATCCTGATTCTATGCTACTGCTTGGGCGTTCTGCAGCAATCTTCAGAACAGCGTGGACGCGCCACGCGGGCGAACCGTCCGAGCCCGCACAAACATCCGCTGGGACTTCTCCGAACGCTCAAGTCCCGAACGCGCTGGTCCAACTACAGGGTCGGAAGCCCGAGGATTCCGCCTCCCTGCCTATTGCTTTGTTCTCCACTAGGTTGGCCGCGTGCCGGGACCGACGGGGCCCGCCCCAACGGATCCTGGAAGGTGACCTCCTGCTCGGTGAACAACAGGTCCCGGTCGAACACCATGTCGAGTTGCGTGCCGCGCTCGAGAAGAGCGTCCGGGCCGCGGGTCAGCAACACTCCCGCGAGACCGGCGGCCACGCCGGCCGCGCCGCCCAGGCCCAAGCCGCGCACTGGCCGGCCTCCGACGGCTCCGGCGATCACGCCCACCGTTGACCCGACCCGCGCGGCGTCTGCCACCGTTTGTGCGTCCTCGCCTTTGGTGCCTGCGCTTTCGATTGTGCCGCTCTCACGGTCGAGCGTCTCTTCGGAACTGCCGTCGAGCGATCCGAGCCTGCCGACAAACTCGCGGATCGTTCCGTTCGGCAGGATCATCTGCTCAAACCGCAAATGAATCTGGCCTTTGCCCTTGATGCGCCCCGGACGCTTCACATCGGTCACCGTCCCGCTCACGTACGTGCCGGGCGGCACGAGAATGCGTCCGTTGACGGCAACGGGGTAAACCGACTGCAAGTAGAGCTTGTCCCCCGGCGCGGCGTTCTTCGAGCTGACACTGTTGATCAATACCAGCGGGACACGCGTCCCCCTCGGCAGCGTGATCGCCCCTTCCGGCGCCTCGTTGCGCTCAATCAGGCCTTCGCGCCGCTCGCGGTTACCCTCGGGCGGCTCCTGGCCGAGCAGCAGGGGCGCGGCCAGGGCCAACACGATCGCAACAATCGTTAATCTTGTCATTAGACTGGGCTCCTGACTTGTTTGGACCCGCGCCGGCGGCAACGCGTTTACTATTCTCCCGTGAAAGAGGGTTAACTTTCGTAAAGATTTGTAGAGTTGCAAGAGCTTGACCGCTGCAAAGGTGGCTTACAGCGCCGAGGGTCAAATCACCGCGCGGCGAGGCTGGACGGTCGATTCGGTCGGCTATGATGGTAGTTTGTGTCGACCGGGAGTCCTCCAACCATAGAACTCGCTGCCCGCGTCACCGCGCTCGAGCAGTCGCTGGCGCGGGTGATCCGCGGCAAGGCCGAGGTGCTACGCTTGGCCGTCGTGTGCCTGCTCGCGCGGGGACATCTGCTGATCGAAGACGTGCCCGGCGTGGGCAAGACCACCCTCGCCCACACGCTG
>JAKZVK010000556.1:0-5542 GCA_047516085.1 Bryobacterales bacterium | reverse complement strand
TTGCCAGCAGGCGGCTACCCGCTCCGAGAATGAGATCGCCAGGGAGCGGTTCGGGATTGATCGACGCTCCCAGATCGACACGGAAGTTCTGGATCGAAGGCTTCGAGTCGGGATTGACGATGGATCGATCGAGCGCCTCTTCGGCGATCTCAAAGTAGGCTTCCATCAGCAATGGCGACAGTTGCAGCGTCTCCGCGTTGTTGACGAATCCGTCTTTCGAGACGGCGTCTGGCGGAAGGGCGTCCGTCAGGTCGTCGCCCAGCAGCAGCAACTCGCGCAGGGTGTTGCGATACTGCGAGACCGTAAGGCGCCGCACGATGCCGTTCTTCGGCGTCGGACGCGAGTGAGCAACCTCAAGAGCTTGCGTGATCCACTCGACCATCCGCCGGCGCTCGGCGCTCGCCGGTTGTGGCGCGTCCTTCGGTGGCATGGTCGCATCTTCAATCTTCTTCCGGACCACTTCCCACAATCGAAGCTGCCGATCATCGAGTGCTGCGTTCAGGTGGTCGACCCGGACGCCCGAAGTCCTCGTGTCATCGTTGTGGCACGGGACGCAGTTTTGTTTCAAGAACGGCTTCACATGCTGCTCGAATGAGGCTTCGAGCGCCGATGTTTCAGGCGTTGTTGCAGCGCCATCCGCCGCCTGCGCCTGCGTGGAACGCGCCGTCCACGCTACCCCTAGCAGCGAAAGCAAAACGAGGATACCCGCAGCTTGCAGTCGAAGCCAATAAGTCCTTGAAGTCATATCGTGCTGAGCGCGAGGGTCCTGCCCACTAGGCATCGTCCTGTTCGGCTTGACCAGCAAAGGTTATGTTAACCCGAAACTTCATTGCCTGCGATCCCGGCACCTGTACGGCAGCCAAGGTCGCCGCTAGCAGCCCGTGGCAAAAAGTACTGCGCCTCACGTCGGGGACTGCCACCCTTTTTCGCGCCGTCGTGGAATCAACAACTTACACCGACATCTGAGTGCGAAAAAGGGCTGGCTGTCCCCAGGGCACAGATTTACCACGGGCCGCTAGCGGTAGGTGGTCTGATTCCTCAGGGCGCAGCGGTCTTGATCACCTCTTGAATCTTTCGCAGGTGGGCGTTGGCGGGACCAAGCTCGACGGCCTGGTTAATCGGCTCGATGGCTTGCTTGGCCTTCCCTTGCTGGACCAAGTGGCGGGGATCCGACCGGAGTTCTTTGATCCCTGCCGTTGCGGCACCACCAGAACCCTAGGCCATGGACGTCCGGCCCATTCTACTGAATCTGAGCCGCTTGGGACCCTTGTATTCTCAGAAACCTGCTAACCGGGTTTCGGCGTCGCCGAACTCCGCGAGATCGACGCCCATCCGATCCATGATTCCCAGGTACAGGCTGCACAACTTGCGGTTGTCGTCGCCCGACTCGAAATAGTCGAGCGCTCTGCCGGTTTCCAGCTTGCCCCCCAGGCCGCCGATGGTGACCACCGGCACCTTCTTGTTGTCGTGCTTCGTCCCGGACCACATGTTCGACAGGAACAGCAGACAGCTGTTGTCCAACACGGTGCTCTCCCCTTCCGGCATGGCGTCCAGGCGCTGGGCCAGATGGGCCAGCTGGCTCACTTGGAAGTGCACTATCTTTTGATAGTCTTCCTCGGTGTCGTAGTGGGAGGCACCGTGATGCTGCTTGCTCACGCCGAGGAACGGATAGTAGAGCGCGGACAGGTCGCGGGCCAACAGCAGCGAAGCCACGCGCGTCTTGTCGGTCTGAAACCCGAGGGCGACGATGTCGCACATCAGGCGAATGTGATCGCGGATATCTTCGGGTAGGCCATCCTGCGGACGCTCCATCGCGAACAGCGGGCGCCCCGCGTCGCGGGCCCTATCTTCGGCCGTGTCCTTATCCGTGCGCATCCGCTCAATGCTGCGTTCGACGTCGCGGACGCTGGCGAGATACTCTTCCAGCTTGAGTTTGTCGGTGGAACTGATCTTGCCGCTCAGCGTCACGGCATGGTCCTTCACCCGGTCCAACACGCTCGTGTTGCGCAGTCTGCCGCCGTTCTCGAGCAGGCTGTCGAAGGCCAACGAGGGATACATCTCGTTGGGCACCGGCGATTCGGCACTCTGCCACGAAATATGCGAGCTGTAGGCGTTCGAAAAGTTCGTTTCATGGAACCCGGTCATGGCCCGCTCACAGGCCAACACCATGCTGGGCTGCAGCGTCTCCTGCCCGATCTGGTTGGCCAGCACCTGGTCCATGGAGATGCCGCCTTGGATGATCGAACCTTTGCGGATCGGCACGCCCGACAACATGTTGCCGGTCTGCGCCGGATGAATCCCCTGCCCCGTGGCCGCCTTGTTGAACAGGCCGTCAATGACGTTGATCTTCGCTTTGAGCGGTTCCAACGGCGCCAGCGATTCGCTCAGTTCCATCTCGGCGCCCGCCCCTTTGGCCCACCAACGGCCGGGGCTGATCCCCGTGCCCATGAACAGCACGGCAAAGCGTTGGGGCAGAGCGGCGGTCGTGGCCGCCGAGGCTGAGCTGATGCCGAAACCCGACAGCGACTCCAGCCACGGCAAGGCCATGGTCACGCCGGCGCCGCGGAGGAAGGTCCTTCGGGATAACGCTTTTTCACACTCGCGACGCGCCTCGTGGTGCGGGTTCATCATACTCACCTCTCATTGGCCGTCCGTCAGTTGCTCGCGGCCGCGCTTGTTGAGAAACTGGCGGCTCGTAACGATGCTATCAATCACGGTTTCAAAACGGTAGCCGTCGTCGGCAAGCTCACGGCGTATCTCCTGAATCAGGAGGTTGTCGGAAAGCGCCAAGCTGCGTCCCAAAGCATAGGCCAACAGTTTGCTGGAAAAGCCATCCACGAAATCGTCTTCGCGGTGGTTGCGAATGTACTGCCGGATTCCCTGCAACCCTTCTCCTTCGATGCCTCCCGGGAAGGTGCCGCGAGCATCGACCTTGCGCCCGCCCAGATCGTAGGTTCGACGTTTGCCGACCGGGTCGAACGTTTCGAACGCCAATCCGAAAGAGTCGAATCGCGCGTGACAGGCGGCGCAACTCGGGTTGGCCCGGTGTTGCTCCAGCATTTGGCGCAACGGCAGGTCCATCTTGGCCTCATCAGCCGGCAACTCGGGGACCACCGGCGGCGGGGGGGGGATCTGTTCACTCAGTATGTTCTTCGCCACCCAGTAGCCGCGCTTCACCGGGCTGGTCCGCAGACCCGGCGCGTTCTTTGTCAAGAACGCCGCCATGGGCAAGAGGCCGCCCCGGCCGTAGCGGTCGGCGGCGTGGAAGCGAACCCAACTGCTCTCATCGCCCCTTACCCGCATGCCGTAGTGACGGGCCAGAATAGAATTCACAAACGTGTCGCGGGCGTAAAGGAAGTCGAGGATCGAACGGTTGTGTTGAAACACGTCCAAGAAGAAGCGAATCGGCTCCTCGAACATCGCGTCTCTCAATTCGTCGCTGAATGACGGAAAGCGCTCGCGGTCCACGGTGCCGATCTGCTCGAAATCGCGAAAGTCCAGCCAGTTGCCTCCGAATTCGACCGCCAGCGCCCGGACGCGCGGGTCTTGCAGCATCCGTCGCGCCTGGGCTTTGACGACTTCCGGCTCCTGCAGGTCGCCCGCGGCGGCGTGCTGCAAGAGCTCCTCGTCGGGCATGCTCGACCACAGGAAGTAACTGAGCCGGCTGGCCAGATCGAAATCCGATAGCGGCTGCACTCCACCGCCGGCTCCGACCAGGTCGACGCGGTAGGAGAACTTCGGAGACGTCAAGACCAGTACCATCGCCTCTCGGATCGCCCCCTCATGGTCCAGGTCATAGCGCTCCCGGACTTCGCGATAAAACGTCAGCAAATCGGCGCGATCCGCAGACGACAACGGCCGCCGATAGGCGTGGGCGGCGAAATCGAGCAGCGACTGCAAGTGACTCGCCTCAGCGTCGCGACGGGCTTGCTGGACCCAGCGGATGCCCTCGTTGGCCGTGTCGAAGAAGTCTTCGACCGCTTGGATCGCCACATCGTTGCCGTCCTTGGCGACTTCCAAGTAATCTGCTTCGAGTTGCCTGATGTTCGCTTCCGAGATGATCTCCTCCACCTCGATCTCTTGGACCTCGGGCTCGCCGTCTTTGAAGTCGTCTCGCGTTCCACGGGTCCCCAGCTTGGCGAATTCGACGTAGGTGCGGATATTGACGGAAGCGACGAAATCCATCTCACGCCACATCTCGTCCAAGGTCGCCTGCTGCTCCTCGTCCAGTAGCAACTCATAGAGCGGCTGGTCGTCGCGGAAGTAGCCCATGACGTTGTGGAAGCCCGCGCTCAGATAGCGGCCTTGATCTTTGCCCGTTCTGAAATAGTTTCGGCCGCGCGACTCCTTGTAGAACATGTCGGGGAAGACGCTCGAAAACCGGCCCCACGCCGCTTCGTAGAGTGCGCGTTGACCGGCCGGAACGAAGAGATCCGGATCGCCGGGCTCATTTTCGACCAGGATCGTCTTGCCTGGACCGAACGCGTTATCCCATTCGGGCTCGACCACGCCGTCCTGACTGAACGGCGGCTCGCCCTCGACCTGTAACTGCCTGGGATCGAACTTCCGGCGATGTGTCGCGTATTGCGTATTTTTTCAAATCAATAGCGGCTGCCAGGCCGTACCGATGGGGCCCGCCGTAATGTTGATAAACCGCGGCTCTACCTTCTTGCGCATGTTGGCGATGTAGGATTGCATCTCCTCACAGCCGGCTCGCGCAGGCTGATCCGCCTGCAGCTCGGGCAAGGCTCGCCACATCGCTTGCAGCTTCACCAGCGGGCCGACCTCTTCGGCGCTCTCAAGGGTCGACCAGACTGTCTCCAGATACTTGGCGCTGACGCCGTATTGCCGCGCGAGATCGGCTAGCGTGGCATTGGGCTGCCCGAGCGCCGCCCGATGCCGGAAGCGCCAGGCAGTTTCAAAGTAATCGGCGTAGTCGATGTTCTGCTCGTGATAGAAATCGATGATCTGATGCACGGCGAACTTGTCGCGGTCGGTTTCGACCAGCATCGGATGCGGCGCGAAGGCGAATCCCTCCTGCTTCAAGTACATGTGGCTACCCACTTCACGCGCCGCCGCCAGATATTTTTTCAGGAGGGTGGGGGACATCATCAGCGTTTCGCCGGAGTTGTCAAAGCCCGCCGTGTTGGCCGGATCGACAGGAAACTCGCGGGTAGGACGGATGTCGACGCCCGTTAGATCGCGGACCGTGTAGTTGTACTCGGCGTTGCTGAGGCGCCGCGCCAGCACGACGCCCGGGTCGCCGGCATTGCGGCGCATTTCGTGTTCGCGGACGGCATGGAACCAATCGACGGCTGCGCGCCGCTCCCGCGGCGTCGGATGCCGCGCTCCCTCAGGCGGCATCTCCTCCGCTTCGAGACGCTCCAGCATTTGGCTCCAACGACGGCCGTCCTGCATTAAGGCAGCCATCGTCGTGAACCCGCTCAGATCCATCTGCGCCGCAGGCCCCTGCCGGCCGTGGCAACTGATGCAATACGTCTTGAGGAAAGGTCGGACGGTTCGGGTAAACTCGCCCTCCAAC
>JAKZVK010000555.1:0-5419 GCA_047516085.1 Bryobacterales bacterium | reverse complement strand
ACGAGTCGCACGGGTAGCTTGTCCTGGGCACCCGCCAACGACAACCGCAAACCCTGCGTGCCAACGAGCAACGGCCGCTGGCCGAGCTCATGCAAGACGCGTGCGAGTTCCTTCTGGTCAAGTTTCCGCGTACGTTGGTCCTGCGCAACAGTGGGCGTTCCCTCGGGCAGCAAGATCACGGCACCGGCGCATTCGCCGCCGATCCGTTCCAGCAGCGCGAAGTCGTTCGCTTCGCTCACACCTAGAATCCCGGCGATCAATCGGCGGTTGCGCCCTTCCGGCAATACACCGCCGAAGAACGGTGTACATGCCCGGTGGGCAAACCGCTGCTCGCGCAGAGGTAGCGACAGTGAGAGCGGCGTGGCATCGGTGCGCCCAAGCCACGCTTCGCCGTATTGGAAGGAAGTCAGACCGTTGTCGCGCTGGACCAACTGGCCGGCGAGATTCCCATGGAGGTATACGTCGAGCACGCGCATGGCGAATCAGTCGATCTGTCCCAGCCCGTCCCTGAACTCCACCGCGACGCCCAACGTATTGAGGACAGCAAGGGTCTTTCCGAGTTGACACGTACGCTTGCCCTTTTCGAGATCAATGACGAAACGCAGCCCCGTACCCGCCGTCAACGCGAGTTGGCGCTGGGTCACGCCCAAGGACTTGCGCGCTGACTTCACCACCTCGCCGACTTGCTCCACCGACAATGGCATGACGATTTCCACCACCGTATGTTACCGACCGGGAACATTACTAGCTCCCGAGTCGAATGGCAACGCAGATATTACCGTTCGGGAACATCCGAGGGTCGTAGGGGCCACCACGACCAAATAGTTCCCGCTCGGGAACTTATAGGCAAGTTTCAAGCACAGACCGCCGACACATCGGGAGCGTCGCCGCCGAATTCCGGATGAATCCGTCGTCAGGAGGCCGATGTACCTGACCCGCGCCACGGGGTCAGACGTGGCCACCATCGACCGACGTGCTGGCAATAGGTCTCGTACGACTCTTGGAATCTTCGACGGAGTTGCGGCTCCTCATAGAACTGTATGAACAGGTGGAACGCGACCAGCAACACCCCCGCGTACCCGAACAGCCAAGCCTGGCCAAAGAGCAGCCCCTGCCCTGAAACGATGATCAATACGGAGACGTACATCGGGTTTCGCACGAACCGATAGAGACCCGACGCCACCAGCACTTCGGTCTGCTCCACCGGTGCCGGTGTGCCACGTCCCTCAAGGACGAAGCGGACGAAACAGTCGAGCAGACAGGCAAGACCCCCCGCGACCGCCGCGACACCCGCTACTCGCTCGCCCGGTAGCCCGAGCAGCGGTGGCTGCATTATCCAACCGACCAGTGCGAACGGGACGACGCCAGCAACGACAGCGGGCGCGACCAAGAAGAAAACGAACGACCCCACGATCGCACGCGTACGTGTGCCCTTCACAAACACGTCATGAGACCCCGGGAGGTTGGCAGGTGGTGTTCAGGCGGCCTCGCGCTTGTTGTCGTGCGCCGTCTGTGAGACTTCGCATGCGGTCTCGTCCCCCGTTCAGCCGACAAGCGATCTGCTCCAATGGAGTCGCACCTAACTCCTTGCCTCGAAATCCCTAAGCCGGGACAGTCCACGATCCGCGCATCGACGACGAACGGCAATGGAACCACTCCATCAGTATCCTTCAACCACGATATCGACGACCTCAGCACCCCAGGCAGTCCGTTCCATGACGGTCTCTATCGACGCTCGCGGCACGCCATTCTTGTCTCCGCCGCAATAGGCGATCGCGGAAGCCAGCGTCTCGGCCGTGGACAAGTGCTGACGGACCCCTGCCCACGCCGTGGACCAAATCATCGGACTGTCCGTTGTATGCGGATGCTGCAGCACCGAAACCGGCTTGAATTTCTTGGCCAGCCTCCGCATTGCGTCGCAGCGTCTGCGCCGGATCGATCCGGCCAGCTGGTTCGCCCTTGCGCGTTGGCTGAACAAGTTCAGATCGTGACACCCCAGTATCAGCATTGGAGTTTCGCCGAACTTCAGCAGGTGAGACTCCAACGGCGCATGAACGAGAGTTCGCTCCTGTACCGGGTCCGCAGGATAGGACTTCCCGGTCCACCGGATAACAGCCCCGGTCTCCGTGTCGATCACGGCTACCATTTCGGCGTGCGTCTCTGGGCCGCCTTTGAGCTTCGTACTGTTCAAATCTATGCCGAGCGTCAGCAGCCGCGTGCGGTGCCGCAACCGAGCCATGAACTTGCCAGTCCCTATGACCCGTTCGACCGCTCTCAAAGCCACTGGAATCAGCCGCCCGAAATCCGCATCGGATCCCCAGCCGCGTGCGCCCCCTTCGCGATCATAGCTACGCGGGAAGGGAATCCTGATAAAGCCGCCCGGTGTAATGGTGGCGTCTGCCTGTTTCCGCGGCCAACCATCCGCCCCGAGGGCTTCCAACAGCATCCGCTTCGCCCGTGTAACGTTGTCCGCCTCGCCGCAAACCCATGGCCATCCGTTCACGACGACTCTCACGACACTTGTCGTCACCGTAGTTCTTCCCCGGTTGGGATCACCAGCCGTATCGATCCCTGAGGTATTCGCTCCATTCGGCGACCTCGTTTTCGCACCGCCGCCTCAGGGCCTCCGCCAGCATGCTGGCGGAGACGCAGGCAAATGCCGTGTCGGGTCGCGTGATTGCGGCTTGCACGACCTCTTCGACCGTTCGAGCGCTCGTGAATTTTGCCGCTAACGCCGGCGACGTGATCCGCCCCCTGTATGCGCGATTGCACTCCGGCACAACGACCACGACCTTGGCATCCCGCACACCGAGTTCCCCCTTCGTGACCATCCGGTCGGCTAAGGAGTCGCTGCCGCATGATCTGGTAGAACGGTTCGTAGAACCACGCCGTGACAGGCGTGCTGACCGGAAGGAAAGGCGACGCGGCATACGCCTCGCTGTACCGCTCTAGCCGCGTCGCGCCCTTGGAGCCATCGCCGAGATACTGCCTTCGGTACTCTTCGACGTACTTCCACTCGATCAGGTATGCGCGCCGTCCGGACGCCGTCTCAGCGACCACGAGTGCATCAATGCTCGTGGTGTTGGCTCCCCGGGTTTTCTGCCCCGGACCCTCAAGCGCGTGATTGAGTCCGATCCACTCGATCTCGACCAGCGATTTCGTTCCAGCGTCGGGATCCTCAATGCTCGCAATCCCGACGATGTCATCGTCGATCGCGGACAGCGCCGCTGCCAGTGCGGTCGGCTCGTTGGCCAGCGGCAGCAGGAAGTTGATGCACGCCAACTGAGAACTCGCGAGGTTTCGGGTTGGACGGACCCCGCCTGACCGATCACCGCTCCGTGACGAACTCCACCACTTGATCCGTCGATCACGCAGGAAACGACTTGCCCCCCTTTCCCCGCGTAGCGGCGGATACAGGTTCTCCTCTTCGCAGCCCAACGCCAGCAGATGGCCATGTCGGCGACCCTTGTCGTCGGTTGGGGACCGTCCTGCCGCACTGACCGTCGGCGACTCGTTGCGAAATCTCGCCTGTCGGCGCCTCTCGCGCGTACCGAAGTCTGGCATCGAGCATCACTCCAGCCAAAGTCGCCAGCCTACTGGACCGACTCCCTTGCTACTCCCTTGCCGCCACTCTTGACCGACTGACTTCCTAGCGACGCCGACTCCGCAAGACATGCCGCACAAGTGCGGTAGCCAAGGCGCTGATTCCGGGTCGTGTGGTGGCGAAGCCCTATTCACTGGGCGCCGAAACACGAACGCGAACCGCGTCGGGCGTCGTGGGGCGCCGCCCTGGGCGCCGCATCCGCTCCCCGCACTCCCACATCGCGCTTCGCCCGCCGCAAGTTTTTTCCGCTTGCACGTAGCCACACACAGCAATCTCCGTGCTTGAGTGTCGGCATACGCCGACGTGCCGTTCCAGTCGGAACGGCACCAAGCGGGTGGCCGTACAGGCGGCATGGCAAGACCGGGCCCTCCCAGGGTCCACTCACCCGTCGAGGCGGCCCCCGGCGGGCGCGCTCCGACGGTCCAAGGAGCGTTTCAATGGAGAAACTGTTGGACTGGACGTCGTCGAAGACGACGACCTCCACGACCGCGCGGTCGCGGAGGGATTCCGGATCGCGGACGTGGACGAGCTCTACAGCTGGCTCGCGGACCAGGCGCGCTCGAGCGACGGCTGGCCCTGGTGCCACTGCGAGAGTCGGGGCAGGTGCTGCCTCGACCACGGCTTGGTGAGATCCTCGACGGGCGGACTCGCCCTGCAGGAGTTCGACCATCGCACCGGCGAGCCCCGCCCCCCGAGCGGCACCGCCTCGAACGCGAGGCGTTGGCTTGGGGATACGAGCACAACTCGTCCCAGTCCTGGTTATAGCGCAATCCACACCGCCGCCGTGCCGGCCTTCGGTGCCAGCGCGGACTCTGCCATCGCCTCCCCAAACCGCTAGTCGACCTAACCGGGACCAATCGCTGCCCTCAGGCCCGCGTACTATTCGTCGAACACGTCGCGACTGGACACTCCCAGTCCTTCCCAGTAGGCCTATCTGGATGCACCTTGTTGTTCGGCGGCTCGAAATCGTGATAGAGGCGACACTCCTTCTCGAATGCGCCCTTCACCGTGCTGTAGTAACGGTACTTGAACTGCTTGTAGTCGCCTACGTGGTCCTTCAATCGATCATTCACGTCCTTATCTGACCGCCCCACGTAGCTGACGTAGAACGTTTTCTCGCGGGTCTCACCCAGCGCATACGCTCCCGCAGACTCCTCTGAAACCACCGCGTCAACCTGGTCATTCGACAACCGATACGGACCGTTTAACCCGCTGCTTGGCATTACTATTTCTCCGCCAAATCTAGCCACACTAGGTGACGCTATCCCGTAAAGCAACATGCACCAACGCCCATCAATGCCGACCCTCGCCGCCCTCGCTGCCGGGGTGTTAGTGGCAACCGTAAAATTCCCATTTGTGGCAACCGAAAACTGCACACATTGTGGTTTGAGGGGCGATGCCGAGCCGACCATCCTGTTGGGGAAACCAACAGGGATGGAGTGGCAAGCGGATGTACGGATGGGAGAAGAGGATGCGGCTGAAGCACTATCTGGAACAGGGGGTATCGAAGGCGGAGTTGTCGAGGCGGTTCGGGGTGAGCCGGAGGACGATCCACGAGTGGATCGAGACGGGCCAGCTGGACCGGGACCTGTCTTCGGGCCGGACGCGGTACTCGGCGCGTCGGCGTGGGCCGCAACGGCTGGACCCCTACAAGGAGATCATCGAGGCGCGACTGTGCGCCGCACGAAGTCGTACGCGGACTCCCGATCCAGGGATTTACAGTCCACAGGCGCCGATCCCGCGACGAACGCCTCGAGCTGCTCGATTGTGCGTAAACGCTCGGTTTGAAGTGTCACTATCATCCTCCCAGTGTGG
>JAKZVK010000554.1:0-3552 GCA_047516085.1 Bryobacterales bacterium | reverse complement strand
CAAGGCGGTGATGAAGTTCAGGAGGTCGTGTCTCCGGAGCCATTGCCCGGATGAGGCCGGCAGGTCTTGATGTAGATGCATGTAATCATATTCTAATTCGAAGTGCGCCACTTTGCATAATTTATAATGCGAGAGGTTGTTTAAGAAGGGGTTTCGTCTTATTTATTTCATATAGCAAAATGAGGGGATCTCTGAGGACAGGACCAGGGCAGGGCGCGTCGACGGCGGTGGCCGCGGCGTGCTTCCGAGCCCGCCTCGCCGGCGTCGAGCACGTGACCGCCCACTCTGGACGGATCGGGCCGGCGACGGGGGCGGGCTACGGCGCCGGTCCATCGGCCGCGCCGCAGAAGGAGTTCACTCCGCAACGGTTCGGGCTGGCGCCGCCGGCGTCCGTCGCCGAGGTTCACATCGGTCATCCCCTCCGCAGAACGCTCGCCGGCTGCTGACGGTCGGACCCTTTGAGGCGCATTTAAAGTTTGCGCCTCAAAAGAGGCTCGCGCCATTGGGGCACAGCTCCAGAGGCGTGCAGAGGGTCTCTTGAGCGATTCGCAGCCTGAGATGGAAGTCTTCACGTTAGATCATTGGGCCGGTCCTGACCGCGCCGCCATCTGCGCAGAGGTCGACGGTGGAGCCGCCGAGAACGTCGCCGTACTACTGGGTTCGCATCAGTCTGCCGACGACAACAGCTCCAGAAAGTGATAGCCACTTGGGTTGATGAGGCGAACACCGGCCTGTTTCAGTCTCTCCAATTCCGGCTCATGAAGCCAGGTGAAGACAATGGTCTGGGCACTCAGGGACCGAGCAGTCTTACTGATCAGGAAGTCAATGAACAATTCTCGGTGCTTCTCGTCGGGATTCTGCTGCAGGGGTTCGTCGAGGACAACGAAGCCTGGATGCAACCCATCTGTCGCGTCTGAGGCCGCTGCGAGTGCCAGCACATATGCGGCGACCAGCCGTGAATGATCGCTTGCCGAGCCCAACGACCGCAACCGCCGTGGGCCAAGGTACGGAATGTAGCGCTAGTCGAGACGAAGCTCTGAATCCGGCTGCGCAAGAATTGCCCCGTGGCCAAGCGCTTGAAGAAGTCGCCGCAATGTCGTCGCAAATTTCGCCCGCCGTCGCTGTAAGTCAATCTGCTGAACAGGAACAACGGCAGTAGCGTGAACTCGGTCTAGCCACGTGTCGATACTTGTCTGGAGACCACGAATCTCTTCACCGAGGGAGGAGACCCTCTCCATCTCGTTCTCGACCGAGACGAGGTCCGTCGCGGCCTTCGCCAGTTGCTCTCGCGATGCGCCGACGGCCTGATTGACGGCCGCCAGCGCCCTCTCGGCTTCGCGCAGACGATTCTCAACATCCGCTAGGTCCGCGCCCAGTCGGATGATCTGTTCGTCCGATGCTCCTATGTTGGCAGCAATCAATCGTTTGTCCCGGGAAAGGGCCTCGATATGAGCCTCAACGGACTCAGTCGATTGCGCGTTAAGCGCAAAAGTCGCTGGATCGATCGATCGATGACACGTCGGGCACTCGACGAAGTCGATGCGCCCTATCCCCTCACGCTTGAGACGCAAGATATCCTGCGCCGAGTGATGCCTGTGTTCGACACTCTCAAGCAATTCGACCTGTTCGCCGCGCTGCCGGCGAAGGATGCGCAACTCTTCTCGGCGCATATGCCGCCGTTCCTTTAACTCGACGACCACTTGAGAGGCATCACTCGCAGCTGCGGTGTTCCTTGGATCGAGATCACTACTCGTTACCAACCTTCGAAGTCCAGCCGCGCGCTCTCGGAGGATGGTTTGCTGCGCCCCGAGGTCGACATTGAGTTCTTCCTTAAGTGTGGCGCGCAATGGCCGGACGGCCCAGCGCCTTGCGATCGCCTCGGTGCTGCCACGGTCGGACCAGGCCGTGGTCCAGCCGTGCCGCCGAAAGAGAGCCTCGACCAACGTAGCGATCGAAGACGCCTCGGCTTTAAGGCCCGCTTCCCGAGCTGCTATAGTCTGCCTAGCGAAGCGCGCTTCAATGGCCTCTGTCGCTCCCAGAAGATACTCGACGGCTATATCGGCGATCTCTAGCAGACCGTAGCGATACACCTGTAGCGCCTGAAGGTCGGTCCAACCTTCGCTCTGATCGATGTAAAAGAGAGGTGCGAGGTTCTCAAGATAGATTTCGGACGGCTCCCCTCGTGAGTCGACGACAGGGGTTCTCGGCAGGCCACACCATGCAAAAAGGAAGTTCTGGAGACCGCCCGTTTGGTCCTTCATGGCCTGCTTGCGTGCGAACAGCGTACTGGTTCGAGCAATTTCACCTGTAGGAGTGAACTCCTCGACCACGATCTGTGACGGGTTGCCCCTGATCTCCCTCGTAAGCCTAAGCCTTACGCTGTCAGCACGTTCGATCGTGAGGATTGCATTCGACGACCGAACGGGAACATCGGTTCGTCCCTCGAGCTCGATGACATCCCGGACCGCAACCGGAAAACGTGAAGTGTCGTTGTCCTGCAAGCCGAACATTCGCTCAAGGCCCATGCACCACGCAATAGAAGTCACCGCTAGGGACTTGCCGAATCGGTTGTTGGCGGCAATAACCTGTAGACCTGGTCCGAGGACGAATGAACCGGCGAAGTCGCCTAGGTCAGTGTTGCCTCGCACCGTGATGTCAAGGATGCGTATCATGCGCCTCTCAACAGGGTCTTGTTGACACGTAGTCGAGCCAGCTCGTGCAGCGTCCGGCGCTCGGAGGCAAGAATGTCTCGGTCAACGATCTGCTGGTGGAGATATCTAAGCACGTCGAAGCGTTCGCCGCTCTCGAGAGTATCCGTAGCCCGGCGCAAGACGTTGCCCGCCACAAGCAGGTCGATCGTTCGGTCGTGCGTTCGATCGCCAAGATACCCGCGTGGCATCTTCTGCCAAACATCGAGATCGAGATCGAGCCGGCGGCGCGTTCCAGCCCACGTCTGGACGTTCGGCAGCAAAGCAGGGCGTACTGCAACGAACTGTAGCAGCTTCAACCAATGCGCAACGAGGCCAAGCGTGTGATCCGTTCGCGTCTCTCCGTTCGTGAAGAAGGCGCAAGCAACGAGGGCAATGTGATAGTCGAGGTCGTAAAGCGTTGAGCGCACCACACGCTCCGGACTTACACGGGGCTTGGCACCGGTTTCCCGGAGTAGGGCGACAAGCGTCTGGACCTTGGTTGAGCCGTCAGTCACCGTCGCCTCTCCACTCAAGGGGGCACTCTCCGATCAATCCAGCGACGACCCCGTCGGCGACCTTGGTCGTCAGTCCCCCGAGACGCTGGCCAAAGCTCTCACCAAGCCGATTCACGACGTCCTGGCGTATCGCATGGATCAGCTCGTATGGCGTATCGGACGCCAGCGAGCGCAGTCGCGCGGAAGTTGCTGCTCCCGCACGAGCAGTCTGGGCGACTGGCGGCCGGAGAAGCAGGGCGGAGTCTTCGGCCGGTTCGACGTCGAGGACGTGATCAAACTGGCCGCCGGCGGGGCGGCGGCGGAGCTCCCCGCCGGAGCCGACGCTCAGCCTCGGCCGGGAAGCGTGG
>JAKZVK010000553.1:0-7339 GCA_047516085.1 Bryobacterales bacterium | reverse complement strand
TATCTCGACGCTGTTCGAGAAAACCCCCATTGTACGGGCCTTTCACGACATCGACTCCAAAGACCCGCACCCCTCAATTTCTAACCAGTTGATTCTATTCGATTTATAGCCGGACAGTAGTGACATCCCTAATGCTTATTTACCAAGCGTTTACCTTAAATTTCAGGTGTTCGCCTTAGAGCAGACCCCTCTGTTTATAGTATCGGCGGTATCCTGAAAACCCTTAAGCTCAGGCTACGGATGCGGGCCCAACTTAGTACTCTGCGGCGTAGGCGGTTGCCTGTACCGATTGACACGATTCCGCCGCATTGCTAGCATGATCGCATAGGTTGATCTCACGTGCGGGTCGCCTTAGTTCGGGGTGGCCAACCTCCCGACGGGTCGGTTTCGCCTACGCAAGGACGACACGGCGGTCTCGGGATCGCGCGCCGCACACTAGAGGGCCAGACTGGAAGAACTGTGGCAACACGTATCACTCGCAAACAGTTGAAGAAGGATCGGTTCGCCGAAGAGGTCGGCCACCAGGTCAGCTACATTCGCGAGCATCGCACCAAGGTGACCGTACTCGCGGTGCTGCTTGTGGTGGCGATCGTCGGCGGGTCCGGCTTCTATCGCTACCGCGCACAACAGACGGCCGCTGCGAGGCGCGCCTTCCAAGACTCGATGAACGTGTTTCATGGCACTGTTGCCCTCGACCAGAAGGAGGGCCAGGTAACCTTCGCGACTTCGATCGAGAAGGAGATGCGTACCACGGAGGCGCTGGAAAAGGTGATCAATGATCACTCCGGCCGCTTCGAGGGACGGGCCGCCGAGTTGTATCGCGCGATGTTCGATCTCGAAATGGGTGAGTACGACGAGGGCCGGACGAAGCTCGAGGCGCTGATCGGCGACTCAAACAAAGATCTTGGGGCCTTGGCCCGAATGGGCTTGGCCGACCTCTTGCGTCACCAAGGCAAGCTGGATGAGTCGCGCAAACACTACGAATACTTGGTCGAGAATCCGTCGGCGATGGTCCCCAAGGTAAGAGCCCAGTTGGCCCTGATCAGCGTCCTCAAAGAGACCGACCCTGACGATGCCGCGAAGACGCTCCGAGAGATTCAGGAGGGTGGTGGAGCCGGGGCGGAACAGGCGGCTCGGGCCCTGGCCGCGGTCCAGCAAGAACAGATGCGCGCCACCGCGGCGCCGACCCCTTAGCAGGCGCCTCCTTGAGCGTGGCCTGACCCGCACTCCCGATGCCGGCCGAGTTTCGATTTTCACCCGCCGACAGCCGTGGACGCCGTTACTCCGAGCCTCCCCATCCATACCGCAACATCTATCAGCGTGACCGCGACCGTGTGATTCACTGCCGGGCCTTCCGCCGGCTCGAGCACAAGACGCAAGTCTTCACGGCCCCCGACTCCGACCATTCGCGAAACCGTCTCACGCACACCATCGAGGTGTCGCAGATCGCCCGTACCGTGGCAGGCGCGCTGGGGCTGAACGAAGACCTGGTGGAGGCACTGGCCTTGTCCCACGACATCGGTCATCCGCCGTTTGGGCACGCCGGTGAGGAAGTTCTCGATCGCGAGATGCGGCGCCATGGCGAAAGCTTCGACCACAACCTGCACGCCCTTCGGATCGTCGAAACCTTCGAACAGCGCTACCCGGCGTTTCCCGGCCTCAATCTGACATTCGAAGTGCGGGAGGGCATCGTCAAGCATTCGCGCGACTACAGCGAGGCCGAGCATCCCGGCCTTGCGGAGTATCTTCTCGATCGCAGGCCTCCTCTCGAAGCCCAGTTGATCGACCTCGCCGACAAGGTGACCTACAACTCCGCCGACCTTGATGACGCCGTTGACGCCGGGATACTCGACGTCTCGCTCGTGAGGCGCGAGGTGGAGTTGTTCGACCGGGCCATGCGCGAAGCCGAACGCGACTTCCCACGGGCACCGGCCCGGCAGATCTTCAACGAAGCGCACCGCCGTCTGCTCAATACCCTTGTTTCAGCCCTGATCGACGGCACCCGCGAGGCGACCCGGGAAGCGGGCGTGTCTTCGGTCGATGACGTGCGCGGGTACAAGGAACGCCTAGCGAAGCTGACGCCGGCAGCCGCGGAAGCGTCGGAGGCGTTGGGGCGTCTCTTGTCCCGAGAGGTGTATGACTCACCGCTGCTGTCCGGCGTGCGGGAAAGCACGGGCGAGAATCTCTCGTCGTTGTTTGAGGCCTTCATGCGCCGCCCTGAAAGGCTCCCGGCGTCCTATCGCGACCAGGCCGAGCGGGACCCGCTGCATCGGGTCGTGTGCGATTACCTGGCCGGCATGACCGACACGTTTCTGCTGCGACAAGCAAACGAGATTCTCGACGACGTACCCGCTGGGCCCGGCAACAGCTAGCCTGCTCGGGAGTGGGTCGTGGAGACCCCGCTATAATTCGACTTCATGAAGCGGTTGGCTCTCGTTGTCGGCATGTTGGGCGCTACTTGGTGGCTCTCGGGCTTCGCGCCACCAGTGGTCGATTGCCCCTGCGATCACGCCCAGCCGGAGACGCTCAAGGCCCGCGTCTGTGGCCTCTGCCGAACCGCCGAAGAGCAGACCACCGAGTTTTATTTCCTCAAAGACATCAACCCTCATAAGCCCAATCGGCATCTTGCGCTCCCCAAGGCCCACGGCCGGGGATTGCAGACGCACGGCTCACTGCCCAGCGAGTCGCGCATTCGCTATTGGGAGGCGGCCATCGGCAGGGCGAAAGAGCTATACCCCGACCGCTGGGGACTCGCCGTCAACGGATACTTCTTCCGCACCCAGTGCCACGCTCACATCCACGTCGGACCGCTGAGCCCCGAGGTCGAGGATGTGGGTGGCCGTCTCTACGATCACCCCTCCGCGTTCCCTAGCGTGGGGCCGGAACAAGGCCTGTGGATTCACCCCAGGGACGGCCGCTACTGCGTCCACCGGGACCGGGACTTGGCTGAAGTCGTGCTGGTGCGGTAGCGCACACAGAGTGCGCCGCGCTTGTGATCTTTCCTACTGCCAGTTAAGATGCAGGCATGGACCCCGAGAAGACCATGGAGTTCATCCTCGAGCAGCAGGCGGCCATGAGTGTCCGCCAGGATGCAATTCTCAACATGATCGAAGCCGGCATGAAGCTGCTCGCCGGCCATGACCGTCAGATCAAATCGATAGCGGATGGTATGGAGCGGGTGGTTGAGGCGCAAAGCAGGCTCACCCACGCGCAGCAGGTGACGGAAGAACGGCTTAGCCGCCTGGCGGAAGCGCAGCAGGCCACCGAGATGGCGGTCGAGAAGGTGGCCGCCGCTCAAGCTGTCACCGACGAGAAGCTCAACCGCCTGATCGACACCCTCCAGCGCAACGCCTCCAATGGCCGTCCCACGGCCTGACCAACGCAGCCCATGGTGCTGTAGCGAAACGTGCGGCACCGACGTGCAACTGGCGGTCGCTTGCGCCGTTCGCGGGAGTTCCTTGTGATCATGCCAACTACGGGCTAAGATACAGGCATGGACCCCGAGAAGACCATGGAGTTCATCCTCGAGCAGCAGGCGGCCATGAGTGTCCGCCAGGATGCAATTTTCAACATGATCGAAGCCGGCATGAAGCTGATCGCCGGCCATGACCGTCGGATCGCCAGCCATGACCGTCAGATCAAATCGATAGCGGATGGCTTGGAGCGAGTGGTTGAGGCGCAAGGCGGGCTCACCCACGCTCAGCAAATAACGGAAGAACGGCTTAGCCGCCTGGCGGAAGCGCAGCAGGCCACCGACGAGAAGCTCAACCGCCTGATCGACACCCTACAGCGCAACGCCTCCAATGGCCGTCCACCGGCCTAGGCCCGTCGAATAGGCTCCCTCGGTGGTTGCTGTCAGTGCTCAGGCAGGCTACTCTCGCCCATCAAGAAGAGGTCGATGGCACGGGCGGCTTTGCGCCCCTCCGCTAAGGCCCAGACCACGAGCGATTGGCCGCGGCGCGCGTCGCCGGCCGCGTACACGCCCCGGATCGACGTGGCGTGCTCGCCGTATTCAGCCTTCACATGGCCGCGCGGGTCTTTGTCGACGGCAAGTTGTTCGAGCAGGCCTTCTTGTACCGGGCATTCGAAGCCCATCGCCAGTAGGACGAGGTCGGCTTCAAACTCGAACTCGGAGCCCCGGATTTCCTCAGACTTGAAAGGGCGTTTGCCGGTTTCCGGGTCTGGATCGGGCCATTCGAGTCGCACGCCCCGCAAGGCGCGTACGTGGCCGTTCTCGCCGATGAATTCTGTGGTGGTGACCGCCCAGTCGCGGACGTCGCCTTCCTGGTGAGAGCTTTCGGCCTGGAAGGTGAACGGCCATAGCGGCCAGGGCTGCGCTCCAGGTTCGTCGCGGGTCAGGGGCGGCTTGGGTAGTATCTCGAACTGGCGGATCGACTTCGCCCCTTGCCGCCGCGACGTGCCCAGACAGTCGGCGCCCGTGTCACCGCCGCCAATGATGATGACGTGCTTGCCCTTGGCAGTGATGTCGAAGCCGGGCTCGACCGGCCGGCCGCCGACGCGGCGGTTCTGCTGCGGCAGGAATTGCATCGCGAAGTAGACGCCTTCGAGGTCGCGTCCGGGGATGGGCAGGTCGCGCGGTTTCTCGGCGCCGGTCGCAATCAAGAGTGCGCCGTATTCGTCTTTCAGGTCCTTGGCGTCGACGTCGACGCCGATGTGGACTCCGGTCTTGAACGCGACGCCCTCTGCCTGCATTTGCTCCACGCGCCGCTCGATTAGGTGCTTTTCCATCTTGAAGTCGGGGATGCCGAGCGCCATCAGGCCGCCGATGACCTCGTTCTTCTCGTACACGGTGACATGGTGGCCGGCGCGGTTAAGTTGCTGTGCGGCCGCCATGCCGGCGGGACCGGAACCGATGACCGCGACCTTCTTGCCGGTGCGGATGGAGGGCGGTTCGGGAACGGTCCAGCCTTCGGTCCAGCCGCGATCAGCGATCGCCTTTTCGATGCTCTTGATGGTGACCGGGTCGTCGTTGATGCCGAGGACACAGGCGGCCTCACAGGGGGCGGGGCAGATGCGTCCGGTGAATTCGGGGAAGTTATTGGTGGAGTGCAGTTGGCGCAGAGCGTCCTGCCATCGGTCGTGATAGACGAGATCGTTCCAGTCGGGAATGATGTTACTGAGCGGGCAGCCGGTATGGCAGAAGGGGACGCCGCAGTCCATGCAGCGCGCGCCCTGGACTTTGAGCACTTCCTCGTCGGTCGGAGCGTAGACTTCCCGGTAGTCCTTGATACGCTCTTCGACGGGACGGCCCTTGGGGGCCTCCCGTGTGTACTCCATGAATCCGGTTACTTTGCCCATGATTTGATTTCTGTTCTTGTTGCGCCGGACTGGTTTACCCCGAACGTATACGATAATGGGCAGTCGGCCTTGCCCAGCCGGCACTCGCGCTTCTGGCACGAGCAGCCATAGGGCCACCCGGGTTAGATCGAGCCGCCGGACTCAACGACGAAGGATCGCCCCGGAGGGGCGCAACGTGATAGCCCACGGCTTCAGCCGTGGGTAGGTGGCCGACCAGTATTCCGGAGCCCTGGAAGGGCGATACAAACCGATGCCGCACAGCCTCGCCGACCTTGTAGTGCATGTGATCTTTTCGACGAAGGAACGGCGGCCGATCATCACCGACGAGTTGAAGACGAAACTCTTCCCCTACATGGCCGGTATCGTCAACGAGCGTGGGGGCACACCTCACATCTTCAATGGCATGCCAGACCATGTTCATATGTTGGCGTCGGTACCAACGGGTCTTTCGGTCGCCGACCTGATGCGGTTCGTCAAAGGCAGTTCCTCGCGATGGGTGCATCAGGAGTTCCCGGCAAAGAGGACCTTCGGATGGCAACGGGGGTACGCCGCGTTCAGCGTGAGCCGGTCGAGGTTCGATGATGTTCATAGGTACATCGCCAATCAAGAGGAGCATCATCGGAAAGTGTCGTTCCAGGAGGAGTTGATCGCGTTCCTCAAAAAGCACAAGGTCGAGTATGACGAGAGGTATGTTTGGTCATGAGCGATCGGTGCGGTTGGAAGTTGCGTGATGTATCGCCCCTTCCATGGCTCCTGATTGATTGATTCGCAAACCCACGGCTGAAGCCGTGGGCTATCATGTCTGGCCCCTCCGGGGCCTGATTCCTTCTCTCGGCGATGCTCTATCTGCTTTTCAGGAAACCTGATTCGTTGCGCCACCGACCCACTGAAGCCGTTAGCCATCATGTTTTGTTGTAACGCCATTTCGATGAACCTCCCTGACACCTCAAGCCGAGACCAACGACCTTTCCGCTTCGTAGCGGTCGGCCAGGGCCCGTTTCAACTCCTTCGGGAACACCTTGATGAATTTCGGCAGCATCGATTCCCAGTTCTCGAGCACCCACTGGCCCTTCGGACTCTTGGTGTACTCGACGTGCCGCTCGATTAGGCCCTTCACGAACGCAATGTCCCTCGGATCATCGAGCGGGTCCAGATCCACCATCGAGTGATTGCACGCCTTCTCGGCGAAGTCGCCTGCCTCATCGAGCACGTACGCGAAACCACCGCTCATCCCGGCCCCGAAGTTGCGTCCCGCGCGGCCGAGAATCACGGCGCGCCCGTTCGTCATGTATTCGCAGCCGTGGTCGCCGATGCCCTCGACCACGACCGTGGCCCCGCTGTTGCGAATACAAAAACGCTCGCCGGCCATGCCGTTGACAAACGCCTCACCGTCGGTCGCGCCGTAGAACGTCACGTTGCCGATGATGATGTTCTCTTCAAATACAAAGTTTGAGCCTTCCCGGGGGAAAACGATCAACCGTCCGCCGGAAAGCCCCTTGCCAAAGTAGTCGTTGGCGTCGCCCTCGATCGTCAGGGACATCCCCTTCGACGCCCAGGCGGCGAAACTCTGTCCCGCCGAGCCCGTGAAGTAGATCTTGATCGTGTCATCGGGCAGCCCTTGCTTGCCATACTTCCGCGCGATTTCGGCACTCAGCATCGTGCCGACCGTGCGGTTGATGTTGCGAATCGGCATCTTGAACTCGACGGCCTTCTTGTGCACGAGCGCGTCCTGGCTCCACTCAATCAGCTTGTTATCAAGTTGCTGCTCAACACCGTGGTCCTGCTTGCGCGTACAGTGGCGGGGGATGCTCTTGTCCACGGGTGGATCAAAGAAAACGCGGCTGAAGTCGAGCCCCTTCGCTTTCCAGTGGTCGACTGCCTTCTTCACGTCGAGCTTGTCGACGCGCCCAACCATCTCCTCAACCCTTCGGAAGCCCAACTCCGACATGATTTGCCGCAGTTCTTCGGCGATGAAGAAGAAGAAATTAATCACGCTCTCCGGCTTGCCCTCGAACTTCTT
>JAKZVK010000552.1:0-7487 GCA_047516085.1 Bryobacterales bacterium | reverse complement strand
GGATCGAATGACCGCGCTCCATCACAAGCTGCTGCGGGATCTCTGGGCGCTCAAGGGACAGGCGCTGGCGATCGCGCTCGTGATGGCAAGCGGCGCGGCAACGTTCGTCATGTCGCTCAGCACGCTCGACTCGTTGCGGCATACGCAAGCCACGTTCTATCGCGACTACCACTTCGCCGACGTCTTCGCGTCCCTCAAGCGCGCGCCGGAGAGCTTGCGGGCTCGGCTGCAGGCCATTCCTGGCGTGCGTCATGTGCAAACGCGCGTGATCGCGCCGGCCAATCTCGAAGTGGAGGGCTACGACGACCCGGTCACCGGGATGTTGGTCTCGATTCCCGACTTCCACCGCCCGCTGCTCAACGACCTCTATCTCGAGCGGGGCCGGTTTGTCGAATCGGGCCGCGACGACGAGGTCATGGTGCACCAGTCGTTCGCCAACGCACATGGTTTCGAGCCCGGCGACCGCATCACAGCCGTCATCAACGGACGCCGCAAACGCTTGAGCATCGTTGGCGTAGCGCTCTCGCCGGAGCACATTTTCCCGATTCGCTCCGGCGACTTCATTCCCGATTTTGAAAGCTTCGGTGTGCTGTGGATGGCGCGGACACCCCTCGAAGCGGCGTACGACATGGAGGGGGCGTTTAATGACATTGCACTCACGCTCACCGCCGATGCCCAGTTGGAAGAGGTGATCGATCGAGTCGACGACCTGCTCAAACGCTACGGCGGGCTCGGTACGTACGGCCGCAAGGATCAAGTCTCGCATCGCTATCTCTCCGAGGAGTTCCGGCAGCTCGAGCAGATGGCGACCATCTACCCGATCATCTTTCTCGGTGTGGCGGCCTTCCTGTTGAATGTCGTTGTGAGCCGCCTCGTCCGCACCCAGCGGGAGGAGGTAGCGACGCTTAAGGCGTTCGGCTACAGCAACTTCGATATCGGCCTGCACTACGTCAAGTTGGTGCTGGCGATCACCGCCCTCGGCGTCGTCGGGGGCATCGTGCTGGGCGAGCAGTTCGGCCGGGGCATGAGCGGGATGTACATGGAGTTCTACCGCTTCCCCTTCTTGCTCTATGTCCTCGAGCCGTACGTAATGATCACGGCGGCGGTGGTGAGTGCGGGAGCGGCCTTGGCCGGCACTGTCTACGCGGTGCGCGACGCGGCGCGGCGCCCGCCGGCCGAGGCGATGCGCCCCGAGCCTCCGGCCCGCTATCGCGAATCTCTCATCGAGCGCTGGGGACTCAAGCGCTGGCTTTCACAACCCGCGCGGATGATCGTCCGAAACATCGAGCGCCAGCCGGTCAAGTCGCTGCTGGCAACGATCGGCATCGCGCTGTCGTACGCCATTCTCATGATGGGGTTCTTCTTTACCGATTCGGTGGACTTCATGATCCAGGTGCAGTTCGGACTGGCGCAGCGGGATGACATGACGGTGAACTTCGTCGAGTCGACTTCCGGGCGGGTGCTCCATGAGCTGCTCGCCCTTCCCGGCGTCGAGTATGGGGAGCCCTTTCGCTATGTCCCGGTTCGGTTGCGTTCCGAGCACCGGACTTACCGCACGGCGATTCAAGGCGTGACGCCGGGCAGCGATCTCTATCGCCTGCTTGATACGGATCTCGAGCTGATCGATGTTCCACCCGCGGGGCTTGTGCTGACCGATTTTCTCGGTGGCCTGCTGCACGTTCGCGAGGGTGACACGCTGACGGTCGAGGTGCTGGAGGGCAGCCGTCCGGTGAGAGAGGTCCAGATAGCCGCGCTCACCAATCAGTATGTCGGCGTGTCGGCCTACATGGATCTCGACGCGCTCAACCGAATGATGCGCGAGGGGCGCGCCATCTCGGGCGTCTATCTTGCAGCGGACTCGCGTTACGAGTCGGCCATCTATGCCCTACTCAAGGATGCGCCGCGTGTCGCCGGCGTGACCTCGACTAAGAAGAAGCTCAAGAGTCTTGAAGAGACCATGGCCGAGCAGGTGTTAACGTTCGCGTTCTTCATCACCCTATTTGCCGGAACGATAGCATTCGGGGTGGTTTACAACAGCGCCCGAATCGCACTGTCAGAGCGCAGCCGCGAGTTGGCCAGCCTGCGCGTGCTCGGGCTGACACGGGGGGAAATCTCGTTCATCCTGCTGGGAGAGCTTGCCGTCTTGACGCTGGCTGCCATCCCGGTGGGGTTCCTTCTCGGTTGGGCTCTGTGCGGGTACATCGTGAGGTCACTCGAGACCGACTTGTTTCGAATCCCGTTCGTCGTCGAGCCCGCTACATACGCGTTTGCCGCGACGGTGGTGTTGGTCTCGGCCTGCATATCCGGACTGCTGGTGCGGCGGAAGCTCGACCACCTTGATCTCGTCGCGGTCTTGAAGACAAGGGAGTAGCAAGGGAGTGTACCGATCATGAAGTGGCGGCGGAGACTCGGACTGCTGGTGTTTGCGGCCGCGGTGATTGCGGCGCTGGTTTGGGGCTTCCTGCCCAAGCCGGTGCTGGTGGAGACCCAGTCTGCCGTGCGCGCGCCTCTGCAGGTGACGGTCGAGGAGGAAGGCAAGACACGCGTGGTCGATCGCTTCGTGGTCTCCGCGCCCACCGCCGGGGTCGCGCGGCGGGTGGATCTCGATGTCGGCGACGTCGTGCGCCGCGGACAGGTGCTGCTAACCTTGGATCCGCTGCGTTCGACGGTCCTCGACCCCCGGGCGCGGGCGGAAGCGCAAGCGCGGGTGGCGGCGGCGGACGCGGCACTGAAAGCGGCGAAAGAGAAAGTGGTTGCGGCCGCGGCCGACGCCAGCTACTGGGAAACGCAACTCGCCCGCAGCCGGGAGCTCCACGAGAGCGGCACCATCTCCGATGAGGCATTGAACCAGGCCCAAGCCGACTCTCGCCGCACACGCGCCAATCTGCGCTCGGCCGAGTTCTCGGTGGACGTAGCCCGGCACGATTTGGAGGCCGCTCAAACGGCCCTGCGACACTCGGCGGCACAGCAGGCCGGGAAGCCGGCTGAAACCGTCGCCGTGCGTTCGCCGGTTGCGGGAAGCGTGTTGAAGCTTCTGCACGAGAGCGAGGGCGTAATCAATGCGGGCGAGGCGCTGCTGGAGATCGGCAATGCCCGGCGCCTCGAAGTCGTGGTCGAGCTGCTCTCGGCCGACGCGGTGCGGACGGGCCCGGGGACCCGCGTGCTGTTCGAGCGTTGGGGCGGGGAACATCCTCTCGAAGGCCGCGTGCGCATGGTCGAGCCGTTCGGCTTCACCAAGATCTCGGCCCTGGGCGTCGAAGAGCAGCGCGTGCTGGTGATCGCCGACATCGTATCTCCACCACAGGAGTGGGAGCTGCTCGGTGACGGCTACCGCGTGGAAGCGAAGTTCGTCTTGTGGGAGGAAGACTATGTCCTACAGGTTCCGAGCAGTTCGCTATTCCGGCGCGGCGACGAGTGGGCAGTGTTTGTCGTTAACACTGAACACGCTCGGCTCCGCACGGTGCAGCTCGGCCGACGCAGCGGTCTGACGGCTCAGGTCCTCTCCGGCATCGAAGAGGGCGATCTCGTCATCACCCACCCCGACGACGAGATCGAAGACGGTGTTGAGGTCCAACCGCGCTGAAGCGTTGTGAAACTCGCAAGCCCTGTGGGCCGTAGCGGGGTAGGTTTCGTTCCTTGCCGTTTTCGCCGCTCTATGATTGGACGGGCTGTCACGGGAGCCGCACTTTGTATCAATGCGCCGTATCAATGCGCCGCTGCCCGGTAGATCCTCCGCATGTCCGGCCGCTCGGTGCAGTAGTAATGCACCCAGATGTAGACGTGGCTGAACGCGGCCGACAACAACGCCGTCTTCGAAGCAGCCAGTAATCCCGGTAGCCAAACCACCAGCAATCCAAACGTGTACATCCCGTTCGACGTAAACCGGAAGATGCCCTGATTGACGAGCGGCCTAGTGCGGTAGGACGGATCGAAGTGGTCGATGCCCAGCGCGCGCCGGTAGGTGAAGTACCGCGTCACCGAGTACATCAAGTACACAACCAGGGCCGCGAACAGGACCGCGAAGGCAGTGAGGAGACGCCGGCTGACCGCGAGCGTCTCTTGGTTCGACACCGCCAGCAGGGTCAGTGTGGACAGCCGTAGGAACGCGAGCGACGCAAACCCGGCCGCATAGAGCCGAAACCCGTTCTCGCCAAAGTGCCGCGACAACCAACCCGCGTGCAACTCGAGCCGCCAGCACACCACGACCCACACCTGATGAACGACGGGGAACGCAAGCGAGAGCCAAAACCATACCGGCGTTGGGACACCCCACAGCGACCCGGATTGATAGCCCTCGCCGCGAGCCGCCACACCGGCGGCGAGCAACAGCACAACCAAGAGCGCTAGGTGCCGGCCCTGCTTTTCGAAGAATAGTCCCACGGGGGATGACCGCCGAAGTAGCAGGACCAACTATACCCGAATCCCGGCGGTCGTCTGAGTAATCCCTTGCTTGTCGCGGATGTCGGCCACGATCGCGACCGGCATGCACGAGGCGCAAAACTAGCGCGGAGCGGCCCACCCCAAGCACGTCGACTATGCAAGCCTGCCCCGGTCGGCAGCGAAGGTTCCGCGAACCGGACTTGTCGGAAGTAATCTGCGTTTTGCGGTGAACCCGTGATACTATCGCCACATGACGGACGCGTTCGAAGCAGCCAAGTTGTCGAATGCCCCTCGTCTTAGGTCCGCTTGGTTTAGCAGCCGATTTCGTTTGGGGATCGCGCTTGTCAGCGTGCTTGGCTGCCTGTTGGTGCCTGAAACCAGGAGTCAGGAGGTCATCTCCATCCAAGCCGGCATGATTCTTCACGTGGAAGGAGAGACCTTCCTCGACAACAAGGCCTTCAAATTGGTTCCCACCAAGTTTCCCTACCTTGAACCGAGCCACCACCTCCGAACGGAGAACGGGCGCGCCGAGCTTTTGCTTGCCGCTGGTAGCTTCCTGCGGGTTGGGAACCGTTCCGAGGTGGAAATGGTCGAGGCAGGCTTGCTTTCGGGTACAGCTCGGCTGGTGAAAGGTCATCTATTGATCCACGTCGAGTTTGTCGTAGATAAGGACTCCGTCGTTTCTGTCCGTGTTGGCGATGGGGAGCTTCACTTCTCGAAGAAAGGATCGTATCGGATCGACGCGCCGCCGGGGGAACCGCCGACGATCAGAGTAAACAAAGGCAAGGCCCGTTTTGTTCTTGGGGCGGAGGAGTACTTACTAAAGAGCAAACACGCCTTGACGCTCGACGCGGCTGCTGAGCCGTGGAAGATGGCGAAGGCTGAGAGAGCCCGGTCGGATGATCTCAGTGAGTGGAACCACCAGCGCAATTTGCGATTCCGAGAAGCGCGCGCTGCGGCAAAAAGACGATTGCGCGAGAAGTTAAGGAAGGAGGGCTGGCGCGAACCTACAGACGGCGGCCCACAAGAATGGGCCTGCTCGGCAGATCCACGATATTGCGTGCCGAACTAGCGACCGGTCCGGCGGTAGAACCGGGTACTATCTATCGCTTCCGGCAATGGGGAATCGATGCGCTATTCCAATGGGGCCGGGGTCGAACTGCTGGCGGAATCTCCAACAGAGTTTTTCTACCGAACTGGCGAACAGTTCGCCTTTACGATTGGCGAAGACGGCCAAGCGACTGGATTCTTACATGGATTCGTAGGGCCGTTCCAAGTCGCCTTCGAGCGAGTACGGTCGGCCGAACGATAACTCCGATCGGCTGCGTCAGCATCTAGACGGTTGCTTCCGACTTTGGGAATCGCGGAGGTAGACTTGTCTGCCGCCAGGCTGGCTCCGCGAACCGGACAAGTCGGAAGTAACGCCGGCCCACGGCATGGCAGATCGGAAGGCGAACTCTACGCGGGAGGAAAGTCCTGTATGGCCCCGCCAATTTCTCCGCTCAGACAGGCCGCCGCGACCGCTTCCGCGCCGAGTAGTGCCAGGCCAACGAAAGCGCGACGAATGGCACGATCTGTAGCGATAGCTCGGGCTGCTCGGGATGCCTAAGTGGGTTTCCGAGCACGATGGCGAGCAAGAAAGCGAGAATCGGCGTGCTGACCCAACGCAGGAAGAGCCGGGCGACGTTCACGTGCCAGGATGGCATCGAGAATCGCCGGTCGTCGAACAGCACCGCCGAAGCGCCTTCAAGGTTGATGCCCTCAACCATGAGTTCGGTCACAAGTCAGCCCGTCACCGCGAGCGGCCGCGTTTTTGCCGCCCCTATCTTGTCGCGCTTGAACCGGAGATCCTCGCCGACTGCGCCGCCGCGACCGAACGTGGCAGCACCTTCAACTTGAACGGCTTCGCCGCATAGGCGGGCCGCAAGGGCGAGCGCGTCTCCACGGTGCCGGTGACGTGGACCAGCCGCTCGGTCGGTTTGACATCCGGCAGCGCTTCGAGCGTGAACTCACGGCGGGTCTGGTCTTCGGTAATCAGCACGCCGTTGAGGCCAACGTCCGTCACGCGCACGCCGAACGGCAGATTCAGGATCGCCACCGGAACGCGGCCGGCAAAACCGTTGCGGCGCTTGATCGTCACCGCCACCTTGGTGGTCGTCCCGGCTTCGAGCGCGACCTCCGGCGTATCGACGGTCACTTCGATGTCGGCCGGCTGACCGAGTGCGATGTAACGAAGCCGGTTGTCGGCGCTCGCCGTGCGTGCCACCTGGCTGTCGCCGATCCGGCCTTTACCGACGATCTCGAGCGGCGCGGGATGCGCGAGGTCGGCGTTCTCGTCCGCCCACAGCGTCACGGCCGTCGACGTCTCGCCAGCCGCGATCGTCTCCCGCGTGGCGCTCAGCCCGGCGGGCAGGCCGAGCACTTCCACGTCGATCGCGCCGTCAAATCCGTCAATCCGCAGCGCATTCACCGTCACCGTCGTGCCGCCGCCCCGCGGCACGTTCGGGTTCGGCGGGTTCAACGCTAGCAGGTAGTCGGGCTTGGCCTCGCGCACCGTTAGCCGGTAGGCGAAGTCCTCACCCTGCAGGCCGCGTAGGTCGCGCAAACGCACCAGGTAGTCGCCGTCCGCCGGCGCCGTGAACTGCAACCGCGAGTCCTTGACGTAGCCGGGCCCGCCGTCGTAGTTGCGGTAGTAGAACTGCTTGAGCGGCAACCCGTTCGGCTGAAATTTGGCGTGTGGCGGATGCAGGCTGACCCGGTAGACGGGGGCAAGGAGAGCATGCGCTTCCGGGGTCGTGTTGAAGTAACCGATGCGCTGGCCGCCAAACGCCGTGAATCCCGTACCGTCATCGGGTCCGCGCGGCAGCGCGGCGATGCGTAGGATCTCGTTGCCGATCATCACGTAGTCACCGACCTCGAAACCTTTTTCGATCGGCGCGCTGATACGCAGGGACGCCTGGACGGAGTTATGGTCACGAAGCTCAATTTCCGTCTTCACCTCGGCGCGGGCTTGGATCTGCGAGATCGGCTTGCCCTCGGAATCGAACACCTCGAGCACCGAGTCGAGCGGCGAGCCGAGCCGGCGCGCCTCGACCTCCATCACATAG
>JAKZVK010000551.1:0-3531 GCA_047516085.1 Bryobacterales bacterium | reverse complement strand
TTGATCGCCGAGTTGATCATGCCGCCGGTCTCGAAGGAGAACGCCAGCATCGGGAACCTTTCGCGCAGCAACCGCCGCAGGCGCCGGACGTACTCGAACGAGGTCGTGCGGTGCCCTTCGTGAAGCTGCACCTTGAGGCTCGAGTCCATCGGTCCGGCGTTGCGCGTATAGGCGGCGGGCCAGTCGTAGAGCACGCCCGTGTTGGAGATGAGGATCTGCAGATCCTCGGGAGCGATGGTCTCGGTGATGGCCTTTTCGACCTCGGCCACGTGCTCTTCGGTGCGCTCGATGCGCGTGCCGGAGGGGGCGCGCATCTGCACGCTGAACTGCCCGGTGTCGACCCGAGGAAACAGCTCGGTCCCGATGCGGCCGTAGATAAAGACCGACCCGGCGACGAGGGCGGCAAGGACCACAGCCGTTGCGAACCGCAGCCGGAACAATCGGCTGAGCACGGTCGTGTAGATCGTCTGTAAGCGGCCCATCATGCGGCCTGAGACCGAATCCGTGCCTCGGGCGCCGTTGCTTTTCCGTAGAAACTTGGCACAGTATACGGGCACCAACGTCACCGCCACCACGTGCGAGCCCACGATCGCGAAACTGACACTGGCCGCCAGCGGCAGAAAGAGAAACTTGCCGATTCCCGTCAGGAAGACCACCGGGGCGAAGACGACGATCGTCACAACCGTTGCCACAAAGATCGGCATGCGCACCTGGTCGGCGGCTTCCTGCGCCGCGATGGCCGGGTCTTTGCCCATCGCCACGTGACGGTGCGTGTTTTCGAGGACGACGATCGAGTCGTCGACCAGGCGTCCCACGGCCAACGCCAGCCCGCCAAGCGTCATGGCGTTCAAGCTGTTGCCGGTGAAGTAGAGCCCGGCGATGGCCGCCAGCACCGACAGCGGCACCGACAGCAGAATCACGAATGTCGATCGCAGGCTCCCCATGAAGATCCAGATCATCAGCCCGGCCAGGGCGGCCCCGGCCAGCGCTTCTTTCTCGAGGCTGGCAATCGCCTTGCGCACGTAGACCGATTGGTCGAGCACGACGTCGAGGTTGACGCCCTTGGGCAGGCTCTCGAGGATCGAGCCGATCGTCTCCTTGATCCCATCGACGACGGCGATGGTGTTGGCGCCCGGCTGGCGGTAGATGGGGATGTAGACCTGGCGCCGGCCGTTGACGCGCACGATGTTGGTTTGGATCTGGTGCGTGTCCTCGACCTTGCCGACGTCGCGGATCAGGATTGGCGCGCCACCCTTGCCGACACGCACGGGGAACTCGTTCATCTGCTCGACGTGCTGTACCATGCCGTTGGCGTTAATCTGGTAGTCGAATTCGCCGATCTTGGCGTTGCCGGTGGGGATGAAGGTGTTGAAGTTCTTGAGCGTGCTGACCACGTCCATGGGCGAGAGGTTGCGTACCGCCAGCTTGTCGCGATCGACATAGGCCAGAATGCGGCGGATGCGGCCTCCGTACACCGCCGGCGCGATCACACCGCTAATGCCCTGCAGTCGGTTGCGCAACTCGAAGTAAGCAATGTCGTAAAGCTGGGTTTCGTCATGGGTCGGACTGCTGACGCTCACCAGGCACAACGGCATGCTGGCCGTCGGGTCGAAGGGCATGATCATCGGCGGAACCGTGCCCGGAGGCAGGTAATACATGTCGGCGATGGCCAGCGACGAGACCTGCGACATGGCGGTGTTGGGGTCGATGTCCGGCCGGAAGTAGTCGCGCACGACGCTCACGCCGTTCATCGAACGCGCTTCCTGGTGGGAGATGCCGTTCGCTTGGCCGGTCCAGCGTTCGAGGCGGCTGGTGATGTCTTTTTCCATCACCTCGGCCGGCATGCCGGGATAAAGCGTGAGCACCTGCACGGCCGGTGTCTTGAACATCGGCAGGATGTCGGTCGGGATGCGAGTGGCGGCGAGGGCGCCCAACAGGACGACGGTCAGCGCGCCGACGACGACAGCATGCGGGTTACGTAGCGATCCTGCGACCATCAGGTTGCACCAATCTTAGCGTCTTCGTGTGCGGGCTGCGGGGAATCACCGCGCGAAGGCGTGGGATACAATGGCCGGAACTCGGGCACGTCGGAGACCCGATTGGCAATTCAAGTCGACGCTATAGGCCGCTGCTGGCTGCTGTTGTCGCGTCTCGTCGAGTCCGACGGCCGGCGCAGGGGCGTGTCGCTGGTTGCGTCGCTCCACTTGCACGTTGTATTGCTGGTGCTGCTGCCGCTGATCCCCTCGCCTCCGCCTTCGGGTCTCGTATCGCGGCCGCGGCAACCCCGAAAGTCGGCTGTTCTACATCGGCTTTCGGTGCGTCAGGGATGCTTTGCCGTAAGGGTCCCGTGTCGCGGCTCTGAATCGCGGGTCGGGATTGTACCGTGCCGAGTTAGGGAATTTAGGGTTTGCGCGAACCCAATGCGACGATGACGTCGAACTCATCTTCGGTGACTTGGCTGACTGACAGGCGGCCCTGGCGGACGAGCTTCATGTTAGTGAGGCGTTCGTCGTTCTTGATTTCCTCGAGAGTGACCGGCCGCTTGAGCGTTGTCACGGGCTTCAGATCGACGACCGACCAGCGGTCATCGTCCGTCGTGGGGTCCTGGTAGGCTTCCTTGATGACTCGCGCCACGCCCACAACGGCCAAGCCCTCGTTGCTGTGGTAGAAGAGGACGAGGTCGCCCTTACCCATCGCCCGCAGGTTGTTGCGCGCCTGATAATTACGTACGCCGTCCCAATACGTTGAGCCATCCTTGCGGAACTCTTCCCAGGAATACTTGAACGGCTCGGACTTGACGAGCCAGTAGTTAGGCATAAGTTTTCTCTAACGCTTGCAGGGACGTAACCGACACCTCTGTGCAGATAAACCAAGCCGCGTCGCCGCCCCTCACGCCTCGGGTGTCTGCCAGGCCTAAGTCCTGGCATCTTTGGCCGTCCGTACTGGCCTTCGTGCGGGAGAGATCGGGGCGCTTCGAGGTTACTGATTCAGATTACCACCTGGGCTAACAAACTGATCTATCTTCCGCGAAATTTCCGGTGGCGAGACCACCGCCGGCCCGGTCTTTACCGTTGGGGGCACCGAGGAGCCATCCGCAGTACGATCTTTCATCGGCCGGACAACGACTCCTCGTGCCGTGTCCCCGCCAGGCCGCGGAGGAGGAGACTGTTGATTCCAAGATCCACGTTTGGCAGTGCGACTAGCAGGGCGGAGTAGAGGAGGATGGCGAAGAGCATGGGACGGCGAATGCACGCAGGGTAGCGCACGTGAGAGCAGCGAAGTTAGCCCACGATGATCGGGTCGGGTACCGGGGATTGCGCCCCGGCACCCTCCCACACCACCGGACATACGGTTTTCCGTATCCGGCGGTTGGACCCGGCGACCTTACCCGCACGCCGCAAGATTCGATGGCACCACCAACCCGTAGCGCTTGAGAATGGCGTTCGACAGACCCTTGTGCAACAACGCGTTGCTCGACATGAACCATGCCCCGCGACGCGTTGGCACCAACGCGATCAGCCGCTCGCCCAC
>JAKZVK010000550.1:0-5114 GCA_047516085.1 Bryobacterales bacterium | reverse complement strand
AATGCAGCTCTATGAGAGCCGTGTCATCGTGTCGGACTTCTTCAACTTGGTCCATACGCGCAACACCGGCATCGCCTTCAGCCTGTTTTCCGACAGTTCGCCCGTCGTCAAGGGCGTGATTCTGCCCGTTGTCTCGACCCTGGCCGTGATCGGCATCGCCTATCTGTTCTGGCGCTCGGGCGCCGTCGAGCCGCGAATCCGAATCGGTCTCACGCTCATCCTCGCCGGGGCCGCCGGAAACCTTTACGACCGCTTCGCCTACGGCTATGTCACTGATTTCTTGGACTTTTACCTAGCCTCCCATCACTGGCCGAGCTTCAACGTGGCCGACAGCTCGATCACGATCGGCGCCGGCCTGCTGCTGCTCGACTCATTCCGGCGCGCGCCGAACCCGGAGGGCAGCCCGGAAAGCAACCCCGACAGCCGCTCCGAAAGGGAGGCGGCCTAGGCCCTCCATGTGTCCGCTGCTGTTTTCAGTCGGGCCCCTGTCGATCCCGACCTATGGCGTCTTGGTCGCGATCGGCTTCCTGGTGGGCCTGTATCTGGTCGGGCGGCTCTCCAAGCAGGCCGGCCTCGATCCGGATAAGATGACCAACTTGGGACTCTGGGTGGTGCTCGCCGCCATCATCGGGGCCAAGGTCTTCATGGTGGCCGCCGATTTTGGCACGTATTGGCAGAACCCCGGGCGCCTCTTCTCCCTCAACCTGCTTCGGGCCGGCGGCGTGTTCTATGGCGGGCTTCTGGGGGCCTTGGTCACGGCGGTCTGGTACTGCCGAAAGCACGGTCTGCCTGGTCTCGGAACCGCCGACATCTTCGCCCCCGCCTTGGCCGTGGGACACTCCATCGGCCGTCTCGGTTGCTTTGCTGCCGGTTGCTGCTGGGGCAAGCCGACCGACCTGCCCTGGGGGGTGGCCTTCACCGACCCCGCCGCTTATGACCTCGTGGGCGTGCCCCTCAACGTCCATCTGCACCCCACGCAGCTTTACGAGGCGGGCGGCACCCTAGCGGTCGGACTGCTGCTACTGCGATTGATCGGCCGGCCGCACCGCCCGGGCGCCGTCTTCGCCTGGTACCTAGTGCTCTACTCCAGCTTCCGCCTGGGCGTCGAGTTCCTGCGGGCCGAAACTTCCCGCAACTTTCCCTTCGACGGGCCGCTCAGCGTGACGCAATGGGTCGCGGTGGCGTTGGTCGTGGCAGGCGCGGTGTTTTTGCTGCGGCAATCGTCCCAGCCGGCCGTCTCCCCGGCCCGCCAAACGAGCTAGCGCGATGTCCACCGGCGCCCCCCGCCTGTTCCTGATCGACACCTTCGGCCTGATCTTCCGCGCCTTCTACGGCCGCGCTCGCTCGGGCGCGCCGCTCATGCGCACGTCCGCCGGCATGCCGACCGAAGCCATCTACATCTTCAACAACATGATGCGGAAGCTCATCGAGACGCATCGGCCCGACTACCTGGCGGCGGTTTGGGAGGGCGCCGGGCCCACTTTCCGCGACGAGATCTTCGAAGACTACAAGGCCAACCGCGACGAAACGCCCGACGACCTGCTCTTGCAGTTGCCCTACGTCGAACGCCTGCTCGAGTCGGTGAATATCCCCGTCCTTGCCTGCGACGGCTATGAGGCCGACGACGTCATCGGTACCCTCGCCAAGCAGGCCGCCGGCCGCGACATCGAGGTCTACGTCGTCTCGAGCGACAAGGATCTGACGCAACTCGTCAACGACCACGTCTACATGCTCGACCCCATGAAGGGCGACCTGCTCTACGACCCCGACAAGGTCAAGGAAGTGCAGGGCGTCGCGCCGGAACAGATCGTCGACCTGCTCGCGCTCAAGGGAGATTCGGTCGACAACATCCCCGGCGCCCCCGGTATCGGTGACAAAGGAGCGCGCGATTTGATCGAGACCTACGGCGGTGTCGAAGGCGCCATCGAGCACGCCGCCGAGGTCAAGCGCAAGACGTATCGCGAGAGCCTGCAGCAGAACCGCGACCAGATCCTCATGAGCAAAGTGCTGGCGACCATCGCCCGCGACGCGCCGATCGAGCTTGATCTCGACTCGCTCGAGGTCGCCCGACCGAATGTCGAAGCCCTCGCCGAGCTCTACCGCGAGTTGGAATTCAACAGCTTGCTGAGCCAACTCCAGGTGCCCAAAGGTCCGGCCGAGGTGCAGTACCGCACCTTGCAGTCGCCCGGCGAATTCGACGAGTGGTTCGAGCAGAACACCAAGAGCGCTCCCCGTGCGTCCGTTGCGTTCGTAGTCGACCTGCCGGCGGGCGGCGAACTTGATGCCGGCGAGTTTGATCCGGGGGGCGTGGCTTTCAGCGCCGCCGCCGGAGAAGCCGTACTCCTGCCCACACCGCATCTCGACGCCGCCAAACCCTACCTCGAAGACCCCGCTAGGCCGAAGCGCGTTCACGACCTCAAGACGGCGATGCAACAACTCGCGCCCCGAGGCATCGAACCGGCCGGCGCCACCGACGACACGATGCTGGCAGCCTTCCTGCTCGACGCCAGCCGAAACGACTATTCGCTCGAAAAAGCAATCGCGCGCTATCTCGGCGTGGCGGTCGATTCCGACCTCTGCCGCACGGCCGACCTGGTGCGTCGGCTCGGTGAAACCTTCGACCGCGAACTCGACGCGCAAGATCTTCGCGATCTCTACCAAGACATCGAGCTGCCGCTGGCGCCGATCCTCGCCCGCATGGAGCGCGCCGGCGTCCTTCTCGATACGGACATCCTCGGCGGGCTCTCGCAGGACATGGAGCGGAAGCTCATCTCGCTCAGCGAGCAAATCTACAGCCTCGCCGGGATGACCTTCAACATCAACTCACCCAAGCAACTGGCGAAAGTGTTGTTCGAAGACCTCGGCCTGCCCGCCCCGCCGCGGCGCGGCAAAACCCGCTCACTCTCGACCGCGTCTGATGTTTTGGAAGGCCTCATCGAGCAGCACGAGGTCATCGCCCACATCCTCGAATACCGCCAATTGATGAAGCTCAAAGGAACCTACGTCGACGCGCTACCCGCCTTGATCAATCCCGCAACCGGCCGCCTTCACACCACCTTCAACCAGTGCGGGGCGGCTACCGGACGGCTCTCCTCCGCCAATCCGAATTTGCAAAACATCCCGATTCGCACCGAGCTGGGCCGCGAAATCCGCGCCGCTTTTATCGCGCGCCCCGGCTGGACGCTGCTGGCCGCCGACTACTCGCAGATCGAGTTGCGCATCCTGGCGCACATCTCCGCCGACCCCGTGCTGGTCAAGGCTTTCCGCGGCGGCGAGGATATCCACACGCGCACCGCGGCGGAAGTATTCGGCGTGCCGCCCCTGATGGTCGGGCCCGAGGAGCGCCGCAGCGCCAAGGCGGTCAACTTCGGCATCGTGTATGGGCTAAGCCCGTTTGGCCTCGCCAAGCAACTCGACATCTCCCAGGCCGACGCCCGCACGTACATCGACGCCTACTTCGAGCGCTACGCCGGCGTGAAGAAGTTCATGGCCAAGGCGGTCACCGACGCACGCCGCCGCGGCCACACCCGCACGCTGCTGGGCCGTCTGCGGCCGATCCACGATCTCGACAGCCGCAACGCCAACGTGCGCGGCTTCGCCGAGCGAACCGCCATCAACTCACCGATTCAGGGCTCCGCGGCCGACCTGATCAAGCTGGCGATGATCCGCATCGACGCCAAGCTACGCGACGAGGGCAGCAAAGCTCTGATGCTGTTGCAGGTCCACGACGAGCTGTTGTTCGAAGTCCCCGACGCCGAGGTCGCCCCACTCGCCACGATGGTCAAGCACGAGATGCAGCAAGTCTACGCCCTCGATGTGCCATTGGTCGCCGACGTGAAGGTCGGCCCAAACTGGCGCGACATGAAACAGCCGTGAAATGTGGGGTACGGCATGCCGTGCCCGCGCCGCGAATCGCCTGCCGACCCCGAGCTGCCTAGCGACGCTCCTTGATGTAGAGGTTGCGAAACTGTATGGGGTCCCCGTGATGTTGGAGCCCAATCGGACCGCCGTAGGGCAAACGTCCAGGTAGTTCGATGTGGTCAATCACCGTCACGCCGTTTTGCACCACTGTCAGAACCCGACCCATCAAGGTGACTTCCATGGCATTCCACTCACCCGGTTGCCGATCGGTGTTTCTAGCCGGTACGCAGGCCCGGCGCAGTGCGAGTGGAAGATTCGTATCGATCATAAAGGCGTGCACTTGGCCGGAGCCCATCGGGTGACACCACAGGTTGATCTGCAGCCGTGACGTGCCGCGCAAGTAGATGCCGCTATCGCCGGCAGACCTGTATCGCTCTTTTGCGAATTTTCCATCAGAAGTCCGGACCCATCCTTGCTCGGGATTGAGTACGCGGTGCTCTTTCATCTCCGGCGGTGATGAGAAGCGCCATTCAAACTTGAAGGTAAAGTCGCGGTACCAGTGTTCGGAATACAGATCCTGATCGCTGCGAGGCTTGGCCTCACTCTTACCGTCATAATCGATGACACCGTTCAGGGCGCGCCAATGACCCTCATGGCCCGGCACCATTTTCCAGCCCTTCATGGTCCGTCCATCGAACAAGGAATTGAAACCATGTGCATTCGGCCGGGCAGTGGCCAGGGGCGTTATCAGCAGGGCGATCAGTAAGAAACACGAAACACCAAGTTCACTGATGCTAAGAGTTGGTGAGAACTTTGAGAAAGACATGATGGTTCGTTTCCTTGTAGTGCACGATTTCCTCTTGCAACGAATACTGTATTGCTGATATCGGGTCGAATTGGAATCCAGGCCTATTTGCGCCAGAACGCCGGTGTCAGGATGACTAGCACTGTGTAGAACTCCAGGCGGCCGGCGATCATGCATCCGCTCAGCACCCATTTGGCCATCGCCGGCAGGTGTCCGTAGTTGTCGAGGGGGCCCACGCCGCCCAGGCCGGGACCGACGTTGAACATCGAGGCCGCTACCGCCGCGATCGATGTCAGCACGTCCACACCCATGGCCGCCAACAGCAGACAAGAGACGAAGTTGACCACGAACGCGAGATAGACCAGGTTCAGCAAGCTCTGGATCGTGGCCTCCGGGATCACGTCGCCGCCGAGGCGCACCGCGAACACTCCCCGCCGCTCGACCATGC
>JAKZVK010000549.1:0-2577 GCA_047516085.1 Bryobacterales bacterium | reverse complement strand
GTCCTAAACTCCTCCGTGAACTGTCGCCGCGCCCGTCTGCCTGTCTTTCTTGATTCCATTTTGGACATCGTATCCACCTTTCGGCACGTGTCCACGAAACCGGATCAAGCTCAGGGTGCCTTCGCCTGGACGAGCGTCACCCGCGGCTGGGACAGGGTGACAACAAACTCCACGCTGCCGGCGTCAACGCGGTGATGTGTTCCGCCGCTCCGCTCCACGGCGTGCCTCGGCTGGAGTGGCGGGGTGAACCAGTTCGTCACGCCGCTGACCACGCCGCCGACTACGCCGCCGATCACGCTGCTGATCACGTCCCGTCTCGAGAGGCCACCGGTAGTTGCCGACGTGCCGCGCCTGTGTCTCTCGCCCGACCGTCGTTGTTCGCACGATCGCACCGGCCGGGACCTCGTCAGCGGCGATGCGGTGGGATGTGGGAGTCGCGGTCGAGGGCACCTGCGGCGCATGGCTCGTCGGTCATTTGACATGTCAGTTATTCAGTTCTTCTGACTACGAACCATCTCAAGTGTCTTTTGAGCCTCATCCGCGGTAAGTGATATCTCTGCTATCAGTTCACCTAGAATTGCGGCGGCCCTTCTCTTGGCGCGCTTGAACTTACCAGTTAGAGCGGGAACCGAATCTATACTGGCCTGAAAGCTCGCAGTACTATCCTGCGCTGATGTCATGCGGGAAATAAGATCCTCCAAACCCTGTTGAATATTTTCGTCTGTAGGGTTTCCGAGTTCGGAGTTTGCCTGCAGTCCGTTACGTAAGTTCGAGAACATCGCTCGGCTGTGCGTTCGATATTCCTCGACGCTCGGGATCATGGCTTGGACGAAATCGCTGAGATTTTGAGCTGCTGAATCTACTATTCCACGAGCATTGGCGACATACTCCTGCTGCTCCCTGCTACCCCCGACGTGCTTGACTTCCTTATGTCGGCTCAGAAGACACTCTGTATCGGCAGTCCGCGCTCGCATCTCGTCACCAACGCGAGTCGTATTTTCGGAAATTCGCTCTAGCGTCAGGTTCATGGCGCTTGTCTCTTCATGGAAACTCGCCACGTAATCGAGAAGACCGAGATCTTCCCCGTCACCGTTATCGCTGGAGTCCACGAATGCGTCGGTCGCTCCGGTCTCATCTTCCGAATGGGAGTCTTGGGACAATGGCGTGACCGTGGTAGTCATCCGTTGAGGACTGTCCTCATCTAAACCCGGGATGGGCGACCATTTCCCGTTTTTCCACTCGTCGCTGACGAGGCTTTCGAGATGGTTCTTCACCATCTGAATAAAGTCGGCGGTGTTTTTGAAATCTTTGTAGAGAACGCCGCGTGAGCTTAGCCCGTCCCTAAAGTCCTTGACCTTCTGCAATTGGTCTATTTCCAGCTTGAACGGATCCACCGTACCAGTCTTGAAATAGAAGAGAACACGGAGGGAACACGAATCAGATCGAAGTCGCTTGAGTCCTTCTTCGAACTCCTCCTCAGTTCCGGAACCAGCTGTTCGAGTGGGTGTTCCGAACCGCGTGCCCAAGATACCTAGATAGATATCGAACTCAGCGCCAAATTGTCTATTGATCTCGGCTTGCAGGTCCACGTTGACGCCGGGGCGCACATCGTTGGGCCAGCCAACGACCCGAAGCGCGACTCCGTGTGTTTTTATTAGACGTTCACTGAGTTCAACAACAAGCGTGCGAAGGGCCGCCTTTTCCGCTTCGACATCGGTTGGGCCAGAGACAAAAACAGTTAGGATCGCAACGTTCTTTGGCATCGAATCCTGATCTTCGCACATTTCCACGGTCGGTCCGATGTCCCCCCAGAATTGAGTAGACCGCCTTGAGCACAAGGCCCCGCGCCTCGCACCACGCCAGGAACTGCCCCACGGCCCGCCCGTACGCCGCGCGCGTGCGCCGGTTCGCGATCCGCGCGGCGAAGAACTCCAGAAACCTGGCCACCGCCACGGGCCCCGCGTCGACGATCAGCGGCGGCAACACGAGCCGCGCGGTCGACGCCGCGCCCGCCGGGCGCAGGGCGTCCGGCGGCTCGACCCGCACCACGTCTTCGCTCATTCCCTCACCTCTCCCCCGCCGCTCCAGGCGTCTCCCCTTCGACGAGCGCCTCGAACTGCTCGTAGTCGTTCGTCAGCGCCTGGGCGAGCGCGAAGAGGCGCCCGACGGCGTCCTTCGCGCCGCTGAAGCGCACCTCGATCCGGCCGGGCTCGACCGACACGCATTCGGGCAGGCCGGAAAGGCGCGCCTCGAGCGCCTCGATGGGCACCGCGACCCGGATCCCGGTGAGCCGGGCCTTGCGGATCGCGGTGACGACCCGTGCGCGGCGCGTCTCCTCGCCGCGGAAGGCGGCCCGTGTCCGGTGCCGTTGGAGCTGGCGCAGGAGCGCGGCGCGCGGCAGGGTCAGGATGTGCCCGGTCCGGCCGGCGCCGAAGGTCGTCATCAGGGCGACGGCGCGGACCTTCGAGACGCCGAAGAGCCGTTCGAGATCGCGGCGGGTGAGGAGTTCGCGGTCGAGCTTTTCGAGCTGGCGGATGGCGTCGGGGATGGCGAGCAGCCAGCGGGGCTTGGCGGGCA
>JAKZVK010000548.1:0-4017 GCA_047516085.1 Bryobacterales bacterium | reverse complement strand
GGCGCGACGACCAAGAACAGCGTCCCGCCGTCACCGTAGCGGCCCGGTGTCCGCAGCGAGCGCACCTTCCCGACGGCCAATCGTCCCATGGCGCCTCCCCCGTTCTCCCACTATTATACCACGTTCGATCTGGGAGTCTTTGGGAACCGAACGGAACGTGTGCGCCCGTAAGTGTGTGTGTATTAAGCCTGTTACTATGCCTTTTGGCACTAGGTGGGAACTGGTGAAAGGGTAGGGTGGCGCGCCCGACAGGATTCGAACCTGCGACCCTCGGCTTAGAAGGCCCGGTGTCTGAACGGTTATACCAAGCGGTTATATCCGTTGGGTGACTCTCGCAGTCGTTTCGCCGGAATTGGGCGCCTGTTTGGCCATCTTCGCCGATTCATCGCCTCGCTCCCCATAACCGTTCCGATCGCACTCCTTCTCTCCGGCCACGCGGAGCCCACTGTGTAGGGTCAAACGATTGTGGACCGTTTGAGGGTGTGAGAGAAGAGAGACTGTGCGCCAGGGGAGGAGGTCCCCATGCGTCACGCAAAGTCAGCAGAGAAGGTCGTTCAGGACAGTCCCCGCAAGACGAGACGGCGGTTCGCGGCCGAAGAGAAGATTCGGATTGTCCTCGAGGGGATGCGGGGCGAGGAAAGCATTGCGGCGCTGTGTCGCCGCGAAGGGCTGAACTCGAATCTCTCCTACCGCTGGAGCAAGGAGTTTCTGGAAGGAGGCAAGAGGCGGCTGGTTGGCGATACCACCCGCGAGGCGACATCCCCGGAAGTCACGGATCTCCGACAGGAGAATGGCCGGCTGAAGCACGTTGTGGCCGAGTTCGTCCTCGAAAATCGGCTCCTCCAAAAAAGCGTGACGGCCTCCGACTCGGAGGGCGATACGTGAGACACACCGCCGCCGAGAAATACGAGACCATCCGGTTGGTGGAGGGCTCAGACTTGCCCGTGCGCCGCACGTTGCGCGAGCTGCAGGTCAATCCGGTCTACGTTCTATACGTGGTGTCGCCGCTACATGGAGCGCGGACGGGCGGGGCTCCACCCGAGGCCGTCGGCCGCGTGCCGGGACTGGAACCGGATTCCCCCGCGGGTGCGCGAGCGCGTCGTCGAAGCGGCGTTAGCGGATCCGGAGCGGTCGCCGCGAGCGCTGGCGTGGCGGCTGACGGACCGGGAGGGCCATTTTCTGTCGGAATCGAGTGTGTATCGCATCCTGAAGGACCTATGACTTGATTCCGAGCCCGGCCTTCAGCCTGCTGTCGGCCGGGAAAACGTTCCAGCATCCGACGCATCGACCGAACGAGCTCTGGCAAACGGACTTCACCTCCCTGCAGGTCGTCGGCTGGGGCTGGGACTCCCTGTCCACGGTGCTGGATGACTCCTCGCGCGACATTGTGGCCTGGACGTTGCGGACGTCGATGCAGGCCTCGGACGTGACGGAGACGCTGGACCTGGCGCGGGCGAAGACCGGTGTCGACCGCGTCCAGATCCGGCATCGGGCCCGCCTGCTCAGTGACACCGGCCCATGCTCCGTCTCGCAGGAGCTCGCGACCTCTCTCGACGCGCACGGGCTCGGGCACACGCGCGGCGCCCCGTATCACCCGATGACCCAGGGCAAGCTCGAACACTCTCACCGGTCGATGAAGAACGTGGTGAAGCTGGAGTACTCCGACAGTCCGTGGGAACTGGAGCGAGCGGTCGTGCGCTTCGTCGATGACTCCAATCATCGTCGGCAGCACGAGGCCCTCGCTAACGTGACGCCGGCCCTGGATCGTCACGAACCACTCGTCCAGATGCCAGATGTCACCCATCCGGCCACGTCGGCGTCTGAGCGTGCGCGCATCGTCGGGCCCGAAGGCCTTGCACCACTGTCGGATCGCTTCGGAGGACACGGTGACCCCGCGTTCCGCGAGGAGATCTTCGACATCGCGAAAGCTCAGACCAAAGCGGTGGGAGAGCCAGACCGCGTGACTGATGATCTCGGGAGGAAAGCGGTAGCCGCGATAGCGTGGCGCAGGGCTCATCATGGGCCTAGACTGCGAGCGACAGGCTCAACTTGACTGGGCCGGTTTCGTGATCTCGGGCGTGCACCTTGATAACCGATCGCACCACGGTGCCTGGGGACCCAGACACCGTGGTGACACTACGCGTGACACTGGACAGCCCCCCTCCTGTCCCACTTCGAGATGCGACGTAGTCCTTTATCAGCCATGTCACGTTGCTCTCGCGACACATCGAGGGTTGACATCGCTGCCACTCCACGCGAGTGTGTACGCGGGTGACGAAGCCGCGACCAGCCCGAGCGCGCGCAAGGCGTGCATCTCACGCCAGGTCGAAGGGATCGGCAGCGACATCGCGGCGCGCACAGACTGCGCCTACGAAGCCATTCCCCCCACTAGGCATCATCGGTTGGGCCGGTGACGGGCGCTTTGACCTCGTGGATCGAGCAGCACAGCGGGACGTGTGTCGACAGCTGCGTGCCATCAATATCGATCCGGTGGCTCTCGTACATGAGTTGGCCGGAGACGCGGACGTGGCTGCTTTGGTCGCGGAGCTCCGGGCCGCGAGACACGAGGTGCTGTGGCGGCGGATCGCGCCATCGCACATGCGGTTCTGGCGACTCTTCGAGGCCTTGGACGCGATGCTCCAGCAGCACCACCTGGCATGGCCTCATGGTGCGCGCGAGGCCTTCATCGAGTTCGTTGAGGCCCTGAGCCGGCCGGCGCGTGAACTCGACCTGCATGCGAGCGACACGAGCCCCGCGCTGCCCGCGGCGCGGGCCGCCGCCCGTCGCGCACGGCCGGGGAATCGGACGAGCCGGATCAAGCCCATGCAGGCACCAGTCGAGCGATCGTTGTCGGCCATTCGCCAACGGTTCATGCCGCACCTTCGCCGCCAGGTGGGTACCCGCATTCGCGCGGCGCGGCAGGCGCACGTCCGAGTACAGCGTCAGCGCCCACGCCCAGTCCCGTTGACGTCACAACAGATCTCGCGCCAGATCAACCGGCCCAGCCACGAACTGACGGCGGCGTTTCTCCGTGCGTTCTACCCCTGGTTCGGTGCCGGCACCACAGCTGAGCACGTGCGCAAGTCCCTTCCGAGACTCCTTCCGTAGCGCCCGCGCCACGTCGACGTGGCCGTGGGTGCGACCACGCAGTCTTGGCATGTGCCACGCTGGGCTCCGCGGCGAAGGGCACAGATTCCGAGTTCGTGTTCACCGTAGTTTTCTGCGTACGCTTAGACTTTCCATGAAGCAGACTACACGCTCTCGTCGGACGGTCGTGCGCCACCTCGCGGATCTCACAGCGGATCCTCAGAACGCCAATCGCGGCACCCCGCGCGGGCGCGCGGCGCTCGCGCACTCACTCCGTGACTACGGGGCCGGCCGTGCCCGCATTCAATCGCTCGACGACCTGCAGCCCGATCCCTTCAATGCCAACCGCGGGACGGATCGGGGCCGCGCCGATCTCCGCGACGATCACGTGAACGTGCCTACCGCCCCCGGAGCCGGCCATGAGGAACCCGTTTTTCCTTGGTCGTGTGCCGACTTCCGTAACCACGTCCTCCGCCTCGTGCGCACGAACGTGCCCGAGATCATGGCGGACCTGCACACGATCGCCGACCTGAGCGATCCAGATCAGATTCGGCGTGACATCGACGCATGCGCCACCCGGTGGCAGCTTGATACGCCGTGGATCAGGCGAACCATGCACCGCACCGTGCGTTTCTGGCGCCAGGCCCCGACCATGCGGGCCAGTCGGCAGTGGCCGCCCGTGCTTCCTGAGAACGGTTGGGGCGCCGGAGTTCGTGGCGACGCCGAAAAGTACCCCAGTACCGAGGATTCAAGCCGGAGCCCACGAGCAAGATCCAAGAGGCCGAGCTGTTCCACTGGTGGGTCCGATACCACCTGCTGCACGAAGGATACGAGACCATCGCGGGCGACCCCAACCGTAAGGCCGCCGTCCGTGTCGCCGTCCGTCGGCTTGCACATGAGCTTGATCTGCCCCCTCCGCAAGGGCCGCCC
>JAKZVK010000547.1:0-2889 GCA_047516085.1 Bryobacterales bacterium | reverse complement strand
ATAGACCGCAGGCTTCACCGGACTGCCCGGTCCCCCACAGGGCTCAAGCTCCGAGTCGATGCGGATGCCGTCCTCAAACGAATCGTCCGAGCATGCCGCGAGTAGCGTATCCAAGTCGATTTGACGTGGCATCGGTGCCTTCCTTACGGTCTTCAAGCAGTACTGGATGTTAAACCGATCCAATTTAACACGCTGGACCAGCACGGTGCCGTTGCTTTTGACCGGGTGCGCGCGGCTCATGATCTCGAACGCTAGATCGAACTTGTCGAGAAGCTTGCCCTGCCACTGCCCGACCAGGGCTGCCCGGCGCAATGATCCAGGCTCCCGCGGACCAGGAGTTCCTTGGTCAGGAGCCCGCCCATCACTGTCTTGTCTGCGGCGGGAATCGTCGGCCCGCAGGAACCGGAGCGGCTGCCGGCCGAGCATCGCGCCGTAGACCCCGAGGTCAGCTGGTGCGGGAGCGGCTCGATATGCGAGGCGTTGACCGCAACGTAGGGATCGAAGAGATGCGCCGGCCGGATCCAGAGCGCTTCCGATGCCAGACGAAACGCGTGGCCATCGCCGTCGAATACGTAGCGGCGGCCCGGCGAGACCTCCGGGATCCGGCCCTCGTCCTCGCTCTAGAGGATCCGGTCACGAGGCCGTGTGGTCGAAGTCAGGTGGCCACGCTCGACTAGGGATCGTCGCGGCGTCAAGTTCGCTGGTTCTGGACATAACACTGAAGGGCGAGAAGTAGCGAGAGGGGCCGCCCGACCCCTACATCGACACCCACGCCGCCGAAGTGTTGTTGCGCCAGGGAGCATCGCTCGGCAAGACCGCTAGCAGGTACGGGTTGTGATAGGCGGCGATATATTTACGTGACAGAGCCCGATATTCTTCAGCCAGCTAGCGAACCTCAAACTCCGCGAATGCTTCACCGTCGTATTTTTCGGCAGATCCTCAATCCGCTCCGAGACGTCCGCCACGCGCTGCATCTGCGCCGTCATTCGCCGTCAGGTAGTCAAGCGCCCGCGTGGTGAGCGCCAGCAACAGGCATCGCTTGGAACTGATTGCCTGGGAAAGGCCGGGTTCGCTCACGGAACTCGCGGAGCTGGCCGGGCGAAGCAAGTCGAACCTTTTCGCGAACCCTGAAGACGATGTCGCAATGCGGACCCGCGGAATCGCAGCCGGGGAGCGCGGCTCGCTGGTGCCGCGGGCGCCGTACGACCAGGTGAGGCTCGATGTCTCGTTGACCGAGACGAGGAGTGGATCGGTCGGTGCCAGCTCGTGAAGCTTGAGCGCATCGTTCCGAGAACCCGGCTGTCGGGGATCGCGGGCGATGCTACGGTCCAAATCATCGCCGCGCGCCTACGGGCCGGGCCCCGTCGAGGTAACCTGAAGGAACCCGATGGCCACCGTCCGGACCTGCAGGGATCAGCCGAGCAACCGCAGGATGGCGACCATCCCACCGAGCATGGTGATGGTCTGCGCCAGTATCGCGCCAGCGAAGCGCCACGTCAGGCGAACTTCAAGGGCGGCCAGGGCCGCATCAAGGTGCTCGGGCGTAACGTGTTCGCTATGCTCGGCGGCTTGGCGCACGGCGGCGGTGATGGCGTCGGCGTGCTTCGGGTCGATGCCCGCGTCGGTCAACGTGCGGGCGATGGTGTGTGTGTCGAACACGGCGTACTCCTATCGGCTCAGTCTAGCGCGTTCGGCAGCTCGCCGGCGGCGGCGGCCAAAGCGATACGCAAGGCGACACTGCACTATCCCCGGCGCTCAATCCTCAGTTCGCGGCGCGCCCCCTGCCACTCCGGTCACGGCTGTGATCACCGGCAGGTGCGCCGCAGTGAGTCGCGGACCGCCGGGCTTTCCGATACGTCATTCGCCTTTTGGCGCTTGCCCGGTATCGTTCGCGGGTACTCCAACTCGCCGTTCGCCAGCTTCTTCTTGGCCACCCCTACCTTCTTTGGGTCGGCCAACGGGGCACACTCGATGTGGTCCTCGCCTGCCTCGTTGCGCATCTTTACATCAACGGTGCCAGAGGCACCGCGGCCACCACCCCACGGGCCGCCACGGCTGCGCTCTTGCACGTCTTGGGTCACAAGTTCGAAGTGCGAGTAGCCAGCAGCGATGCAGATGGATGCAACCTCGCTGTACAGGGTCTTCATCGCCTTAGCCTCGGCGCCGAGCATTGACTGCTGCTTGCGATGGCTGACAATGAAGCGGTTCTCAGAGAGCCGGGTGAACTTGATGTCGGCGACTGCCGCTGTCGAAACCAGAAGAAATGCGAGCACCGCTGCCGTTCTACGAGTCATATCCGCCCCTTTCTACTACTGTCTCAGGGTCCCGCTCAAGATGCTCGAGACCGCTCCGGTCAAGTCGCAGAGCTCGCGCACGAACACATCAGTCCACGCGCGATGACCCGCTTCGGGTCGATCACGATGGGCTGCTGCCATCCGAACGCGGCCAGACTCTCGGCCACGGCGTTGACCGCCGCCCCGCGTTCGCCCGGCTCACCCACTTGTGTCGAGCCGACCAGCCGAGCCAGGTGCGAATTGTCGTGCGCTCGACGCTGGAGATTTCCCCCGGTTGATGTGGTGTTGATGTGGTGTTGACGGGCGGCCTCACGTACGGATCGGGTGCGCTCGCGCTGTTGCGCTTCTTCGCGGCCCAGGGCGGCGAGCCGGCACCAGCGTCCCGCTTTAGAAGTGGTACGTGAGACTCAGGCCCACATCCCAGAGCGTGCTGGCGTCGGTCAGCAGCTGCCCGGAGACGGGTTCGCTCCCATCGCGGCGCAGATTGGGGACGTGACTACGCAGCGGATCCCAGACGAGCGCGTCGTCACTCTCGAAGGCCGCACCGTGGACCCAGCGACCCTTGACACCCACCGACAGACCCTCGGTGAGCGCG
>JAKZVK010000546.1:0-2765 GCA_047516085.1 Bryobacterales bacterium | reverse complement strand
GGGAACTGCCCCAACAGCACGATCGCGCCGCGCAGGCGCACCGCGCTCACAGCTGCGTCGGGCTTGGAATCAACAGCGCCATGCCGATCACCTCCAACGACGACCGCACACCAGTTCTACGCTCAATCTCCTCAAGCTTGGCTTCGGTCTCCTGTTCGATCCGGCGGTTCCAGCCGCTGTGTAGGGTTCTAAGTCGAGCATCAAGGTCAGGCTTGGAGAGTTGGTCATCATTGCGGCGCTGTTGACGTTCAGCGTGGGACCTCACAGCCCGCCTTGCTCTGTCAGCCAATAGGCGATCGCTCGATGCGAAAGATTCAGACCTGCTCTTGAACTGGGCCAGCAATGTCTGCTCGGCTCTGGCTTTGACAACCTCCATATCCGCCTCAGGTCGATGGCCCCAGTGCGGCGGCGCGGACATCGTCCTCGCCATCCGCTGTGCCCGCTCGACTGGCACGGACGCGACCTCTGACGTTTCGAGATCCACGCGCCCGCAGAACAATTGTGAGCGACTCGCATATCCCTGAAGCGTTCCTACGGCCCAGACGAGGGCGACCGGACTAGCGACCATCTCCGACGGGACCACACCAATGCACCAGGGTGTCTCCGGAAAAGACCAGCCACTCGTCCTCGTTTACATCGCCATCTGATGGATGTTTCGATACCAGGGTAATGCGTCGAACAGCTTCATCTTCAACTCTTGAATCATGTAGGTACAACCCCTCCTCTCCGCTTGCCGTGCTCCATAAGATTCCGTTGATGTTCTTCAAGAATAAAGGTGGAACATGACTTCACGCTTGCCGATCAGGATCGTTCATAACATATCATGCAAATCAAGGTTGTATCACCTAATCGCTCGCGATAGTCTTCCGGTAGAACCTTCTGCCCGAGGAGGCGATCATGACCATCAACGCACCCGCCACCGAGGCGACCGAAGCCGAAGCGGTGGGTCATGCCGGAGCCGACGCCGATAACGAGGCGCCGCTTGACGACGAGACCCGTATGCGCGAATGGAAGAAGCTAATGGACGAGTACCAAGCCGAACACGGTGCCTTCACTGAGGAGGAGATCGCTCAGGCACGCAGGGACATGTACCGATGACGAAGTTCGTGCTCGATGCCAGCGCGCTGATCGCCCTCGACCGCGGCGACCGCCGTCTCTGGACGAGGCTGTACGCCACATACCGCCCCGGCGGCGTCCACGTTCCGGCCGGGGCCATAGCCCAAGCCTGGAGAGGCAGCCCTCGCCAGGCATCTCTGGCGAAGGCTCTCAAGCTGTGCGACGAAGTGGCGTTGGACGGGCAGATCGCGCGCGATGCCGGCACCCTGTGCGCGAAGACCGGAACTGCTGACGTGATCGACGCGTCCGTCGCCGTCACGGCCGCCCAGGCCGCGCGCCACGACGACGTAAGCGTGGTCACCTCCGACCGGCGAGACATCGGGCCGCTGCTTGATGCACTGGGCTCCGACGTCCGAATCGTCGACGTGTAGCACAGTCGGACCAACCGGGCGGAGCGCGGTCAGGCGACCGGATAGAGGTCTCCCGCGTTGACCAGCAGCGACTGGCCGGTGATCATCCGGGCCCGCTCCGAGGCCAGGAACACCGCCGCCTCGGCCACATCGGAGTCGGTGGGCATCTCCCGCAGGGCCATTTGCTGGGCGATCTCGTGCTTGACCTCTTCGGCGGTGATGCCCCGCTCGCCGGCCTGCCACTGGCAGTAGAACTCCACGTTGGGCCCCCACATCCACGACGGCACGACCGTGTTGACCCTGATCCCCGACGGGCCCAGCTCGGCGGCCAGGTCGCGGGCCAGAGACAGCAGCGCCGACTTGGCCGCGCCGTAGGCGCTCTGGGGGAACACCGCCACCGGCCGCATCGACGCCTGCGAGCCGATCAGCACCACCGACCCGCCGCCCGTCGCAGCCATGTGGGGTGACACCGCGCGTACCACATGGACCGTTCCGAGCACGTTGACGGTGAGGTTGGCCGTCCAGTCGTCGTCGGTCAGCCGATCGAAGGGCCCGTGGCGGGTGTCGAGGGCGGCCACGTTGATCACCGCGTGCAGCGCCCCGAAACGCTCGGCCGCGGCATCGGCCGCGGCCGAGCAGTCGTCCTGGCTGGTTATGTCGCCGGCACAGGCCACCACCCGCTCGCCCGTCGGGTCGAGTTCGGCCGCAGTCGCGGCCAGGCGCTCGGCGTTGCGGGCCATCACGGCCACGTTCGCGCCGTCGCGAAGAGCCAGGCGAGCGCAACTGGCACCCAGCCCGGGGCCGACGCCCACCACCAGCACGGTTCGTCCTTCGAGGATCATGACTCCAGTCTGTAGCCCCAGCGAGGAGGCTGCCACCGCAGCGGGCCTATCCGCTCGGCCTCTTACAGCAGCGGCTGCCAACGAAGCGGACGGTCCTCCAACGCGCAGGCGGTGTCGAGCACGGCGCCCGGCTCGGCCAGGAAGTCAGCGACGATCCGGTCGACGCAGCTGTCATAGCCCCACACCCAGATGCCGTGGCCGCGGGTGCGGCTCACAATGTGCGTGGAAGCCTCCAGATGCTTCGCGGCCTCCTCAGCGAAGCTTGGCGGGGTGATCGGGTCGAACCACCCCGAGATCAGCAACACCGCCACATCGCTCTCCACAGGCTCCGCCGGCAGCGGAGACGCCGCTATCGCCCACGGCTCGCACCCCGCCGACAGGCCCTCCCCCACTACTGCTGCCGCAAACTCGCCGATCCCCGCGGGAGGCCCCGACGCGAGCGGCAGCCACTCTGCAC
>JAKZVK010000545.1:0-7111 GCA_047516085.1 Bryobacterales bacterium | reverse complement strand
CCCAGCCAAAGATCGTAGTGAACGCCCGCGGGAACCGGTTCATCGGGACGGACGGGCTGCGTCCGGCGGCGTTGGTTGTTGATGGCCTTGACCATCTTCACATTGCCGATGACTCCTTGCCGCAGTAGCGCCCATGCCTGCTCGTAGTGAGGCGCCGCGCGGAGGTTGGTGCCGTGCTGCACGATGCGCTGGTATTTCCGCGCCGTCTTGATCGCGAGGCGGCCTTCCCTGATGTTGTGCGAGGCGGGTTTCTCGACGTAGACGTCTTTGCCGGCCTGGCAAGCCAAGATCGTGGCGGGCGCGTGCCAATGGTCGGGCGTTGCGACCGCCAAAGCATCGACGTCTTTGTTGTCGAGCAGGGTTCGGAAGTCGACCACCAGCGGCGGTCGGATGCCGGTGCTTTCCTTGAGCTTGTCGCAGAGTTGGTTGCCGCGATTCTCATCGACATCACAGATGGCGACGACTTGGCTTTCGCGCAGTTCCGCAAACCAGCGGGCTAGCGTGCGTCCACGGCCACAGCCGAGCACGGCGACGCCGACCTTTTCGTTGGGGGAACCGGTGGCGCGTCCCACGGCGGCGGCCCCGGCGAACGCGGCTGACTTTCCAAGAAAACTACGGCGACTGACTGGCTTTGTCATCGGACGTGCCTCCTGTCAGAAGAAGGGTAGCATCCGGAGCGGGCATTCCGGGCGTGGTGCGGCGACCTTGATCCGTCCGCAAGGGCCGGTGGGTTGTGTCGCACTAGCAAGATGCATCGATGGGCGAGGGGGGACCGTCCGTTTTTCGTCTTCCCGAGCGTGGACTCCCGTCCACGCCTGCGCGGGCTTTCGCCCGCGCGCCCGCGCATTCACATGCGCGGCTCTGATGTGGCGAGTTGGGCTGGTTCAGTAGACCGCCGTTGCGCCTGGATTCAAGTAGGCTGTTCGGCGTGTGTGGAAGGCGACGTTGGCCAGATGCGGACCGCACACGGCCGAATGCCCCACCTCCACTGGCGCGTTGGGCTCCGTGCGGCTCTTCACGCAGTCGACGAAGTTGCGCACATGCGGCATCGTTGGCATGGGGCCCTCGTACTGCTTGACCGGTTCGCGATTGTCCTTCCACGGCTCGGCGTAGATGCGGTAGCCGCTGCCGTCGAGTACGAGCGTGCCGTTGTTGCCCTCCAGGCGAATCGTCCAGCCGTCTTCGTAATCGTTGTTGTAGTTGAGGGTCCAGGTGGCGAGCATGGTGGAGTACTCGAAGGCCGCCGCGAAGGCGTCGGGCACCTCGGAGCCGGTCATGTCGAACACGCGTCCCTGGCAAACGGCCGAGCGCGGCGTGCCGGCGTTGGTGAACCACTGGATGACGTCCATCAGGTGGGTCCCCTGGTCGGTCATGTTGCCGCCGGAGTAGTCCCAGAAGTAGCGCCACGAGCGGAACCGCTGGGGCTCGATCGGGCGCTTGGGGGCCGAGCCGAGAAAGGCGTTCCAATCCACTTTGCTTTCCAGTGGCGAGTTGTTGAGCGGCGCGGAACGGACCCAGTTCCACTGTGCCTTGGCCATATAGATCTCGCCAATGATGCCGTCGTCGACAAGCTTCTTCGCTTCGATGATCCACGGGGTGCTGCGGCGCTGCATGCCGATCTGCACGATGCGGTCGGTGGCGCGTACCTCGCGAATCGCCCGCACGCCCTCGGCGATGGAGTGTGTCATGGGCTTCTCGCAGTAGACGTCCTTGCCCGCGGAGACGGCGGCCAGCATCATCGGCACGTGCCAATGGTCAGGCGTGGCGATGAGAACGGCGTCCACGTCCTTGCGGTCGAGCACGTGGCGGAAGTCACCGTAGGTGGCGGTGCCGTCGCCCGCCATCTCGACGCCCTTGGCGAGGTTCGGCTCATAGATGTCGCACACAGCGGTGCAGGGCGCGCCCAACTCGATGAAGCGGCTGGCGACGCCACGCCCGCGGCCGCCGGCCCCGATCAGCGCGAACTGTACGCGGTCGTTGGCCCCTCGGGCGGACGAGGGAAACAGCAGCGGCGCGACGGCGGCTGCGGTCAAGAAGTCGCGTCTTCGTTGTGCGGGGCGATGCGTAGTGGGTTTCATAGTGGACCTCTTCTCCAGACTCCTTGGCGCCATCAAGATAACAGGACTGGAACCTTAACACCGGTTTCTCTCGTCTGTTTGAGTGGGAGGGAAATCGGATGCACCTACGAGCAGCTTTGTTCCTACTGGTTCCGGTCGTACTTGCCGCGCAGGCTCCGACCGCGGCGAGCTTCCGCAAGTTTCCGTCCGAGGCGTTGGCCAAACGGATCCCCGTGGGCTCGCCCAAGGCGCGGGTGAAGGCCTTCGTGCACCTGGGCGACGACCTCGTGCCGCAGATCGCGAACGGCGAGCTCGACGGCGGCCACATCTTCTTCACGATCTTCCGGATCATCAACATCACCGACTTCCCGGCCGACGTCGTGATCTCCTACTTCGACGTGAACGGCGATCCCATGCCGATGCCGAGCTTGCTCGACGACGGCGTCAGCATCGGCGACTTCGTCGGCATTGCCGACACGATTCCCGGCCGCGCCATCCGTTTCGGCGACACCTGGCCCTTCGATGAGCCAGTGCAGATGGGCTACGCCATCGTCGAAAGCGACCCGCTGGACTCGATTGCCGTCATCGCCACCTACAACAATCTCGTACCGGGGAGCCGTTTGTTCCAGGCAAGCGTTCCGCAGACGACGCGTCTGCACGATCGCCTCTTCGTGCCGTTCGACAACGCGGACGAAGTGCGCTCGTCGATTGCGCTGGTGTCGTTGACGGCCCAGCAAGTCGACATCGTTGCGCGCGACTTCAACGGCGACGTGCTGTGCGAAGAGGCCCGCTTCTTCAATGCCGGAGAGCACTTCCCGTTCTTGACTGAGGATTTTCTGCCTTGCACGGCGGGGTTTGAAGGCCTCGTGGAGGTGTTTGGCAGCGACACCACCCTGGGCGGCGTCGCGTTCACTGCTGATGACCAAGGCCTGGGGGCGTTTGTGACCTTGCCGGCGTTTGGTGACATGCCGCCGGAGTAGCGGCTTGCTGAGGTCGGGCTTTCCTGTTTCTCGCAAAGACGCCAAGGATCGCCAAGCTTCCAAGAAAGCCATGACGTGTTGGCGTCCTTTGCGGCCCTTGGCGCCTTTGCGAGAAACGACCCTGCCGCCCCTATTAGCGGCCCTCGAGTCGAGCCAGGGGTCATGCCGGACCGCTCCCTTTCACAGTTACTGCTCGGTTGCTTCCTCCTCTGCGGTATATTCGTGGGTTCGGAGGAACTATGCGACGTTTCGGGTTGCTGGTGCTGGTGCTTGTCTCTCTGCTGGCCGCGTCTCTGTGGGCGGGGGAGTGGGACCGCTTTCGAGGACCGAATGGAGGCGGAGTTTCCGATGAGAAGGGCCTGCCGGTCGAGTTCGGCCCGGACAAGAACGTCGTCTGGAAGACTGAGTTGCCGCCGGGACACTCCTCGCCCGTGTTTGGTGACGAAGCAATCTTCCTGACCGGGTGGGAGGGCGAAAGCCTGTTCACCTTTGCGCTCGACCGCGGGACGGGGCGCATCCTGTGGCGTCGCGAGGTCGCTAGACGGCGAAGCGGGGAGTTGCATGAGACGAATGGCCCGGCCTCACCGAGCGCCGCAACCGACGGGACGAACGCGTATGTGTTCTTCCAAGATGTCGGCATGATTTCCTACGGGCCGGACGGCAACGAGCGTTGGCGGCTGCCGTTGGGGCCTTTCAATAATCCGATGGGCATGGGCGCGTCGCCAATCATCGCCGGTGGGTTGGTGATCCAGGTTTGTGATTCCGAGACTGACTCGTTCATGCTGGCGGTCGAGAAAGACAGCGGCCGGGTGGCGTGGCGCAACGAGCGTCAATTCGTGACTCGCGGGTTTTCGACACCCGTCCTCTACGACCCCAAGGACGGCAGTGGGCTACAGGTGCTCGTGGCGGGATCGTACGAGTTGATCGCGTACTCGGTCGCCACCGGCGAGAAAGTGTGGTGGGTGCGGGGGCTGACGTGGCAGCTAAAGCCGACCCCGGTCATGGACGAGGATACGATCTACGTCCTCTGCTGGGCGGGGAACGCGGACCTAGGCCAGCAGGAAGAGGTCATCCCGTTCGAGGAAGCCCTCAAGCTATACGACGCGAATAAGGACGGGGGGATCACCCAAGAGGAAGCGCCCGAGCCGGCCATGAAGAAGGGTTGGAACTCCTACGACCTGGATCTGGATGGGCACATGAACGAGCGGGATTGGTACCACTATCGGGCAAAACGCTCGTCGGTCAATGCGGTCAACGCCATTCGGTTAGGAGGCAAGGGTGATATGACCGAGGGCGCCTTCCGCTGGCGTCACTACAAGACCCTGCCGAATGTGCCCTCGCCATTGCTTTATCAGGATGTCCTGTACCTGGTGAAAGACGGTGGAATCGTGACCGCGCTCAACGCCGAGACCGGGGAGGTTCTCAAGCAGGGGCGGCTACGCGACGCCTTGGAGAAGTATTTCTCCGCGCCCGTCGCGGCTGACGGGAAGGTCTACATGATGAGCCAGGCGGGCAAGGTGTCGGTGCTGAAGCCTGGGGCGGATTGGGACGTAGTACAGGTGAATGATTTGGGGCATGACGCCTATGCTACGCCGGCGATCGTGGATGGCAAGTTGTATATACGGACGAATTGGGGGTTGTACTGTTTTGCTGAGGGAGCGAAGGGCGACTGAAGGCAGGGCGTGAACGTCAGTCGGCTGGCGAAGTCTGCGCGTCAGACCGACACGTGGGCGCTGGTGTGGCGTAAGGTTCCAGCCTTGCCGGGTTTCGGTTCGTCGAGACTTAGGATGTGAACGACCGAGCCGTCCCGGTGAACTGCGGACCTGAAAACCGAAGAATCGGTTCTCGGGTATATGCAGCATCCTCAGCCAGAGATTCGGTCGAGGCTGAAGTGGCCGATGTTGCCGCCGCTGATGTCGCCCTCGATATGGTCGCAGGCTCCGTTAATCTCGCCCACCAGCCCGTTCGACGGGCCATCAAATCCCGTGAAGATGATGATAGTGGCGCTCGACCCCATCTGCCACGCCTGCACGTCGCCTGAGCCGAGCGCGACGTTGTCGGCGCCCGTGAAACTCCAGTTCCCCGAATCGGCGAGGCCTAGGCCGGTGATTGTTACGTCGAGCTGAACGTTCACGGCCTCAGTCACATAGCTTCCGCGCCACTGGCCGACGATGCAGCCAGCAGGGGGGTTGGCGCTGCCGCATCCCGACAGCGCTATGAGGCCGACCGCGACCACGAGGAAGGTGACGTACCGCCCAAGGGTAAAACAGAGTTGCTGAAGCATTTTCCCATCCTCCGTTGGCTGATTTCGACCTGCCGCGTGCCACCACGCGGTCGTCAGATCATACCAGAGGGATTCAGCCGGTGTTCGGCCGCCCCGAGCACGCGCCGCGAGTCGCGATCCTGCAAGAACACGATCGCGCGCAGGTGGTCCCGATTCCATTCTGGGTCTAAACGCACCTTGGTGGTCGTAGAGAAAGCCTGGGTAACTTCGGTATCGATCCTGTCGAGAACCTTGAGCCGGCGCACCACGCGCTGGTGCTTGAGTGACTTTCCCGCGTTCTCACCGCGGGGGACGCGGACTTGCAGGTCGTCCTCGGTAATGGCAAGCAGAACGGCGACGCGGGGGTGTTGCGCGTCCTTGTGAAAGCCTGATGCGCGGATGTTCAGCAACACATCGTTGTCAGCTAGGCCGGCGGGCGCCACCGACACCGTAACGTCGGCTTTTTGCCTGTGCCGCGCGTTCGAGATGGCTCGGCGGAGCTTGCGGCCTTCGCTGCCGACGAATTCCTCGGTCCCGTCGACGATCATCTGGGGAGTGTAGATCTGCGTGGTACCGAAAGCCCTGCTGTAGTCAGATTGCCGGGCGCTGAATTGAGGCGTCGAGAACGGGTCCTTCCAACCAAGACGGTTCCAATAATCAACGTGTTCGCTGAGGCCGATCACCGTCACGCCGGCAATGGGCTGCTCGTTCACGATGCGGGCCAGCACTCGATCCGCGGCAGGGCAGCTCGAGCAGCCTTGGGATGTGAATAGTTCAACCAGTACCACGGCGGCTTCTTGAGGCGTGTTCGAGCCGCTCGCTTCAGCGCGATTGGGCGGGTGCTTCTCCGCGGAAAGGGCGAGTCCAATACTCAAACCGAACACGGTGAGGATCGGGATTGCGTGCCGGGATCGCATAGTTATTAAGACGCGGGTAGGCGGGGCCGGGGTTCAGGAAATCTGCTGCGTTGATAGCCGAGCCGTCAACCGAGCCGTGACCGTGAGGGAGCGGTCCGGCAGGGACCCTCGACCTGCCCCCGAACGTGTCTAGAGAAGGCAGACCTGGTTCGGTAAGTGTACACTGCTGAAAAAATTGAGCGTGGTGACGGCCCAACGGTTGGCGGCTGTTGGACCGGGGTGAGACCGGGTCGTCTAGACGCAATCTCGGCGCGTCAGGGTTCGTGCCGGACCGCTCCCTCACGGTCACGGCTCGGTTTTGCGAGGTCACTGGTGCTGCGGGCCGGTGACGTTCCACCAGCGGCCGCCGTCGGTGGTCTTGAGGACGCCGCCTTCGCCGCCGTAGTAAAGGGTCGGTGGGTCGGTCTTGGTGTCGAATACCAACGTCCAGGTGCGGTTGGACCAGCGCAGGCCGGCGGTCTCGAACGTGCCGGCGCTGTCGGTGCTGCGGAAGACGCCGGCGCGGGTGCCCGCGTAGACCTGCGCGGGGTGGGCCGGGTCAATGGCCAGCGTCAGGATGTCTTCGGCTAGGACCTTGTCTCCGGCGGTCCAGGTGATGCCGCCGTCGGTGGATCGGTAGACGCCGCGCGGGCTCGTCGCCGCGTAGAGGATCTCGGAGTTCGTGGGGTCGAGGGCCAGGGCGCGGACATCGACGTCATACATGCCTTCCGGGTTGGCGGACCATGACTGGCCGCCGTCGGTCGTTTTGTAGACGCCGTGCCACGTGCCTGCGTAGAGCGTGGCGGGGTTGGTTGGGTCGATCACAAGGGCTCGCACCGTCTTGTCGATCAGGCCGCGATTGATCTCACGCCAGCTTGCTCCGGCGTCGGTCGTTTCGAACACGCCGCCTCCGTC
>JAKZVK010000544.1:0-4681 GCA_047516085.1 Bryobacterales bacterium | reverse complement strand
ACGAGGAACGGGAACTGTCCGACGCCTATCGCACGACGAAGCGCGTTCGTCGTCCCGAAGGTCAGGGGCTGAACGACCTCTACGTGCGGTTCTTCCGCATGGCGGAGCGGCGGATCGCAGAGAGAACCGGCTGCGGTGTGGTCTGTTTCATCTCCAACTACTCCTGGCTCGACGGGCTGTCGTTCACGGGCATGCGGGAGCGGTATCTCGAGGCGTTCGACGCGGTCCGTATCGACTGCCTGAACGGCGACAAGTACAAGACGGGTAAGGTCGCGCCCGACGGCTCCCCCGACCCGAGCATCTTCTCGACGGACGGAGATCCGGTCGGCATCCAGGTCGGCACCGCCATCGCGATGCTGATCCGCAAGGCCGACCACAGGCCGACCGGGGAGATCGGATTCCGGCATCTGTGGGGGCAGGACAAACCGGAAGAACTGATCGCGACTGCCGCAACGAAACCAGATGCGCTCTACGACGGGATCAAGCCTGTCCTGCCGCTCGGCCTGCCGTTCGTGGTGACCGCCGGATGGGGCCATTCTGGCTCGGGCGATGCCGTGATGCCCGGCCAAGGCCGGGCTGTCGAGCGCGCCTACACGCCGTCGGAACGCGCGGCGCTCGGCGACGCCGCCCCGATGCTTGGCCGAACGACCTTCGACATCTACCTGAACCGAAACGCGTTCTGGCGAAACGTCCCGGCTGCCGTCTGGACGTACAAGCTCGGCGGCTATCAAGTGCTCAAGAAGTGGCTGTCCTACCGTGAACGTGGCATCCTGGAACGTGCGCTGACGCCGCCGGAAGTGCTGGACTTGATGAAGATCGCCAGACGGATCGCGGCGATACTGACGATTCCATCGAGCATGCATCCTCTGCGCTCTCGGAATGACCTTGCGGGCGTCCGATCATGACGAAGCCCAGCGTCTACGTGGAAACCTCCGTCGTGAGCTATCTCACAGCGCGGCCGTCGCGTGATCTCATCATTGCGGCGCAGCAGGCCATGACGCGAGAATGGTGGCGCGACGCGCCGGAGCGGTTTGTTCTCGTCGCTTCCGAGCTCGTGCTGACAGAAGCTGCGGAGGGTGACACGGACGCCGCCCGCGCCCGCCTGACGGCGCTGGAGATGGTCACGCGGCTCGATACTACCGAGGACGCCGCGGTGCTGACGCGGCGGCTGCTGGACCTCGGAGCGTTCCCCCGCGAGGCGACGGCGGATGCGACGCACGTCAGCGTTGCTGCCACGAACAGGGTTGACTACCTGCTGACGTGGAATCTCCGCCACATCGCGGGTGCCGCCGCGCGGTCGCGGATCGAGCGAGCGTGCCGCAAGGCTGGGTACGAGCCGCCGGTCATTTGCACGCCTAATGAACTCATGGAGGAGCACGACCATGGAGACCAGGCAGACGGACCCGATCATCGCTGAACTCCGGGCTATTCGGGAGGCGTACGCCGCTCGATTCGACTATGACGTTGAGGCGATGTTCCGGGACATTCGAGCCAGACAGGAGGCCTCCGGGCGCGAATACGTGCGCCTGCCGGCGCGCCGTACGACTGGCGACAGAAGCCCCGAGACCTCGACACGCATTGAAGCGAATCGATGAGCGTCGATTCCGACGAACGGCGGATCGAACCTCCGGTGGTCGTTGAGAGCTTCGGCGACCTGGACAGGAAGTCGCGGGCGGCGATTCGGCGGGCCGCTGCGGGCGCTCACGTCGAGGGGCTCGCGAACCGGGTCAGGGAGCTGTGCGCGGCTTTCGACGAATTGGACGCGGACGGCCTGAGCGATTGCGCTCAAGAGGCGCTCTGGCGGGCCTACGATCTGATGGAAGAAGCTCGTTCTGCACTTGATAACGCGGGGAGGGACGGCGAGGACGGCCAGTGACGGCGCGGCGGCCCCCGGTCGGCGGAAACGGGGACCAGCGCCTCGCCGGCGGGGCGCGCCGGAGGGCGACGGACGCGGTGGCGGCATATCCGGCGGGGGGACGTGGAATCGGCCGGATGCGAATCCTTGGACCGAGGACCGACGCCGAGGAGCGTAACCTGCGCACGCCGGCAGCCCGCCGGTATGAAGGAAGAGCACGCAGTCTGCCTGGGGGGCGATGCCGCCGCGAGCGCACATGGGCGATCAGGCCCGCCGTCGCCTTCCCCGGTGTAGACCGCGTCGCCCTGTCGCAGGAGATCGTGGAGACCAACTTCGACCTCTACAAGCGCATCACCGACGACCCCGAGTTCGGTCGCGCGGGTCGCCCAGTACGTCGCCACCCGATTTGGCTCCCAATGACTACGATCAAGCGCCGGGCCGCCGTCTCGGCGTCTCGCCCCTCCATCGATGTCAACGCGCACACACAAGCTCCGGGCGACGGTCACGCTGTCGGTGTTGTCGAATAGCCGCGCGTGCGAGAAAATCTCGGGTGCACCAGAGAATGGAACGCAAACCAAGTTCGCCATGCCTGAACTTGTAGTCGACGGCCCGACGATTCCGGTTCATCTACTGAATGAGCTGGACAGTGGCAGGGTCGTCTTCTTCTGCGGTGCGGGGATCTCGGCAGGTCCGGGCTCTGGCCTGCCGCAGTTCGGGGACCTCGTCAAGCACGTGTACGAGGCAAACCACATGGAACCGGACGTGGTCGAGCGGGAAGCGCTGGACCTCGAGGAACAGGATGACGAGCGTCGACGGCCGAATCTCGACAGGGCCCTCGGTCTTCTGGAGCGACCCGAACGCCTGGGAGTGCAGGCTCTGCGACGTACTGTGATCGAACGGCTCTCGCAGCCGCCGGCGGGCGAGCTTGCCGTCCATGAGGCACTGATCGACCTGTCGCGGAATGAACGCGGTGTTCGGCTCATCACCACGAACTTCGATAATCGGTTTGTCGAGGCGGGGCTGGGAAGCGAGCTCGTCGATGCCGCTCCCAAGCTGCCGGTGCCAAGGCCCCATTCGTGGTCTAGCCTTGTGCACTTGCATGGCCGCATTCTTCCGAATGAGGATGGCTCCAACCTCGTCCTGACGGCGGCGGATTTCGGACGGGCGTACCTGACCGAGCAGTGGGCGGCGAGGTTCCTCACGGAGCTATTTCGTGAGTTCACGGTGGTGTTCGCCGGCTACAGCGTCGGCGATCCCGTCGTGAGCTACATGGTCGATGCCCTGGCCGCGGAACGCGCGCGGGGCGCGCGGGGCGCGCGGATCGCGACGGCCTACGCGTTCGCCGACGAGGACGGCTCGCCGGGCGGCAAGACGAAGGCGCAGGATGGATGGCGAGCGAAGAACGTCGAACCGATTCTCTATGACCGGCGGAACGGCCATGCCCTCCTCGCTGACACGCTGATTGAGTGGGCGCGGATTCGAAATGGCCCACTGCGCGCGCGTTCCCAGCTCGCGATCAGCGAGATCACCAGAATGCCGGCCGGACCGGAGGATCCGGTGGTGGAACGGGTCGTCTGGGCGTTGCAGGATCCGGCAGCCGCGAAGGCGCTGGCCGATGAGGCCCCAATCGTGAACGAGCAGGATTTCCCAAAGCTCGAAACGTGGCTGGAGGCGTTTGCCCAGAAGGGACTGCTAAGTTGCGCCCGTGCCAACGAGAACCTCGGCGCTGGAGATCAGAGCGCGGCGGTCGAAAGTCTCGTGGACAACGGTTTCCAGAGAGGGAATCCTCATTCCCTGGACATGACGAGGGCCCAGCTTGCGCGTTGGTTGGCCCGTCATCTACATGTGCCTCAGCTGTTGGCTTGGGTGCTGCGCAACGGAGGCCATCTCCATCCCGGTGTTCGGCAAGAGGTCGAGAGAAGTCTGGCCGCAAAGGAGGTGGAAATTCCCTCCCGGCTTCGGTTTCTTTGGTCGGTGTTGCTGGATGGCCAACCGGCCAAGCCCTGGCTGCATCTGTGGACCTTGGATCGTTACGTGGCGGCAGCTTCGAAGTCCGAGCGACGGCGCATCGAGGATGAGGCGCTTGAGAGCATCGCACCGCGGCTCACCGTCCGAGCAGGCCCCTCGTCGATGCTGGTATTTCGCCAGGGCCTTCGCGGGAAGCCTGTCCCGATAAGCTCAATCGATGCCTGCGGTCATATCCAGCTGGTGTTGGGAGAAGAGGAGACGTGGCGCCGGGTCGCGAAGATACTGAAGAAGCCCGACGTCAATGCACGCCATGCCGAGGCACTGACGGCCTGCCTCGAGCAGGCGCTTGCCTTGGGCGTGGAGGATGACGACGTGTATCCGGAATCGAATCTGTACCGGCCTTCCATCGCGGAACACAGCCAGAATCGGGACCAGGAGGGTTGGACACACGTTATCGATCTAGTCCGTGACAGCTACTTGGCGGTGGCTGCGGCGAACCGGTCCCGCGGCGACAATCTGCTCCGTCGCTGGGTGATGTCCCACCACGCACTGTTCAGGCGGCTTGCGCTTCACGCGCTGACAGAGAACGCGAAGTCCGACATTCGTTTGAGCCGCTTGCGAAACTCCTGGGGCTGGCGGCTTGGCGCAGTCCTCAATTCTCCTGGTAAACACCCATTCGCCCTGGATCGCCGACTGGATGCCGGCTCCGGAGGACCTGCGGCACGCCGAGAGGTGAAAGTAGGGCTGTTTCGACGTGTCGCCGACCGAGCGTCGGAACACCGGTGGGTGACTGACGCCGGTCGGGCGCCGAGGGGCGTTGCCGGCGGTGCGCTGGTTATGTCACCAGGCGTACGAGCT
>JAKZVK010000543.1:0-4074 GCA_047516085.1 Bryobacterales bacterium | reverse complement strand
AGCGTGAGCTTCTTCATGGAGTTACGGTTTCCGGAACTTGCTTTTGTTGTTGGCCTGTCCACCCCCGGCTCATCGCATTGAGCCAGCGGATCCGCTTGTATGCCGGAATCCGGAGTTCGCGGATCCACCACGCGAGATCCTGGAGGCTGTAGGCCCCGTCTTTCTCTGCTTCCACGATCAACTCGACTGAGGATTCGGTCGCAATCGTCCACGCAATGGCATCTTCACGTGACCCTCGGTTGCGGCTCCTTAGTGCCTGCTCGGCTTCGATTGCCGTCGGCTTGGAGCGCCATCCGTTGCACGATCCGGCGATGACTGCGTCCAGTGCGGTGCAGGGCTCTCCGGGCTTCCGCCGGGGTGGTTGGTCTTCGTTCATCCGGAACCATCCGGCGTGCGGCGGGAAGTTCTCGAGTGGCTCCAGCTCTATCTCGTCGATTGATTCTTCTTCGGTCATGCGGTGTTCGGTCTCGGCCTTTACCCACCGCGCGCGCTCTTCTTGGCGGTCGTCCGGCTGTGCCGTCTTCGTTCGCATTTTCTCGTCCCGTCTGAGGTCTTTCAGTCTGCAGGTGATTCGGAGTTCCGGACGATTCGGTCGGTTCGTGTGGATTGCTTGGTAGAACTCGAGTGGGGTGGGCGGCGAGGCGTGGCCCGCGCAGGATGAGGTGATCCGGCACGCTAGTACGCGGCTCTTGGCTCCGCCGTGCGTCGGCGGGGTGTCGTTTTGAGCGCTAGGGGCCAGGTCGCGGATGCTGCTGTTCTTCGAGAATACCTCCGGTTTGGGTACTAGGTGCGGTCGCCAGTTCCGTCCGTACTTCAGTGCCAACGTCTTGTGCGTGGCGTGGCCAGTGTCGGTTGCCGGTATCCGCGCTCTTGCGAGTCGCTTTCTCACCGTTTTCATCAGTCTGCGGCGATGCTCTACCCTCGGATTCTACATCGCTTCGCAGTGGGTGCAGGTCTGCCCGGGTGACGGCCGTCGTTCGGCTAATGGTGCGCTGTTGTCATCATCTACTCCGCCTCTTCCCGGTGCTTCGCCGAGACTGCGTCGGTGCCGTCGAGTGCTGCGATGGTTCGCGCGATGGCGTTGCGGTCAGGCGCGGTCTCTGTTCGGTCGGGGTGTGGCGGACCCGCCGCTCGTGGGGCGCCGGGAGGAGCGCGGCGGAGTGTATCCGTGTCGCCTCGGCGGACTCGGTCCAGCCGAGTTCGGGCATGAGATCTAGCCGTTAGGGTGTTGGGTGCGGGGTCCACTCTTGGCCCCGCTTCGTGCGGCCGTAGTCGGTCGCGCTCGGCCGTTTGGGGTGCGTTGGATGGTTGTAATCGGATTCGGCTGCCGGGCTGGGCAGGCGTCGCCGGACGTCAAGCACGATCCTGTCTGGGTCGGGGTGCTGCTGCAGTCCGTGGTGTAGCAGACGGGCTGTTGCACGCAGCTGGCCGCCGGTGCCGTCGTACATCTGTTTCAGGCGTTTGAGGCAGTCGGACACGATTTCATCTCGGTTTCGTTCGTGTTTCGTCCAGGTCGCGAGCATCGCGGCCTGAAGCCCTTTTTCCAGTCCTCCGGGACGTTTCAGTTCCGCTGCCAGTGCGGTGTCGGTGCGGAAGACGACGCCACGGGCGGGAAGTCCGAACTTCGGTGCGTTCATCTTGAACCACTTGTTGACCCGCTTGTGTTCCATCGTGCCCATGTTGGTCGTCAACAGCATGCGTCCCCCGAGGGCCGCGGTCTCGCACACGATACGGGCGTCGCGGTGAAGTGGGATGGTCGCGTTGTTTGCTGCTGGGAAGCACTCCGCCGGTATAGCGTCGAGGAGCGCCTCGAGCGTGTCTTCGTGTTCTTCCGTCACGTCGTGGAGCTTGTACGGCGACTGGGGGCTGCGCCACATCTGTACCCACCAGGCTTGGCGTTCGCGCCGTAGCTTGCTCGTCGCACTCTGTTCTTCTTCTCCGCGTGCGGCTCGGGCGAGAAGTCGCTCGGGCTCGCTGACCTTCGTCTGCCAGCCCGGGACCACCGCTTGCGGGGCAAGTTCTCTCCCGACGGTTGGGGTCATGTTCACGTAACCGTCGTGAACCTCCGCCCACGCGGCGTGGAACTTCCTCGGGCCGTTCCGAAACAGCTCTGTCGTGTCGTAGAACGTCCTCGGTTCCATTGGGTGTCCCGCCGTTCTCGGCGGGCGGTGCGCCTATTCGGGGTTGTGCTCCAACCACTCGAGGTAGCGCTGGCCTTCGACTTCGATTTCGGCTTCGTACCTTGCCAGCTCTTCGGGAGTCATTGCCCGAGCTTGTCCAGGGGCGTCGTTCCAGTAGGCGTTCTCGGCTGCCCGTTCGATGTCCGCTTCGGTCGCGCCGGGGCCGAGGTCGGCCGCGGCCTTCCGTCGGTAGGCGTCGAGCATCTGATCCTCTGCCTCGATGACCGACATCCGCCGGTCCGTCTCGGATTTCTGCTTCTTCATCGAGGCCTTCCCGTTCTCGTCCCGTGTGTCCAGTTTACCAGTCCGCAGGGGCTTGACCTCGGAGCAGCGTCGTGTTCGGCGTGGTGGGGAGTGCGTCCGCTCGGGTGACGGCTCTCGTTTGGCTGGCTAACGGTGCTTGGTCGTCATCATCCGCTCCGCCTCTTCCCGGTGCTTCGCCGAGACTGCGTCGGTGCCGTCGAGTGCCGCGATGGTTCGCGCGATGGCGGCTCGGTCCGGCGCGGCCTCTGGACGGTCGGGTCTCGGACGCAGTCCGTTTGCCTGCTCGAGCCGTTCTCGGGCTTTCTGGACGCGCCTCGCGGCTGCGGTGAGCCGGGCGCGTTGGCCGGTCGCCCTGCTGGACGCGTTCATCCTGATCTCGCAGCATTCGATCAGCTTCTGGTGGCCTGCCGAGCGGGTCTTGGTGTCGCCTACCGGGTCGGCGATGATCAGCATGAACCGGCTCGGGTGCCGCGTGATTCGGACCTTGTTCCGGTGGTCGGCGTGAAATACGGAGCCCTCGGCTGCCGCGGCGCGGACTGCGATGACGGTCTCGGCCCGCAACTCGGCGGGATCGTCCAGGTACAGGATCCCGCGGTGAGACAGCGCCAGCTCGCCGGGGGAGCTTGTCGAGCCCGTCATGCCCGCCGGTGACGTGGTGAAGTGCGGCGCCCGCATCGGGTTGTGGCGGACCCGCCGCTCGTACGGCGGCACGAGGAGCGCGGCCGAGTATATCTGCGTGACTTCCGCCGACTCCGTCCAGCCGAGAGCGGGCATGAGATTGGCCGCGATCGCGGCGTACCGGCCGGTGGTGATGGACCGCTCGGGCGTCGTGATGCAGAGGTTGTGGCGGCCCGCCACCGCGATCTCGAGAATTCGGAGCTGCTCCGGTGTGATGTCCCGCTCGCCGCGCAGCTGGTGCTCGCGTTCCTTCGTCTTCTCCGTTTCCCAGGGCTCCCGCTCGATCGGTCGGTTGGGCCGGGTGTCCCCGGTGAGGATGGCGACGGCGTCGCTCAGCGTTCCCGCGGCCACCGATCTCGGGAACGGGTGCACGTTGTCCGCGGCGGGGCCGTCACGGTCCGCCGTCAGGATCCGCAGCCCGGCCTGGCTTGCCGCGTGGGCGATTCCGGCGATGCCCCGCGTGCAGATCAGCCTCCTCTCCCAGATGTAGCCGAGTCCGGGTTGGATGTCGGCGGCAATCACCGTCTCCGCGACGTGCTCCGGCCTGAGTACCTGGCCTTTCGTCCTGATCTGCAGTGCTTGCTGGTGCTCCGCCATTACCGCGAGCGTGGTAGCGCCCGTTAGCGAGCGGAGCTCGAAGCGGTCGAGGTTTTCGGGCCGTGGGTCCGCTTCGTTCATCCGTTCGTACCGCACGATTGTCCCCGGCATGAGTTTGTTGAACTCCGCGACGCCCAGTTCCTTCATGACCAGCTCGACTGTTTCCGCCACCAGGCGGCGGGTATCGTCGGGCAGGCCCATGAGGGTCAGTCCCGGTGCTCCTCCTGCTGCGGTTTCCGCAATCACCTTCAGGATGTACCCGCGGAGCGCGTAGCTGTAGCCCGCGTACGTCGTCGTCATCGTCCCTCGCGCTCCTTTCGGGTAAGCTGCCCGTGGGCGCGGATCCACGGCGTCG
>JAKZVK010000542.1:0-2607 GCA_047516085.1 Bryobacterales bacterium | reverse complement strand
GAGACGCTGCCGGTCGAGTACAGCGGCGAGGCCATGAAGATCGGCTTTAATTCGCAATACATCTTGGACTTCCTGGGGATCGCTGACACCGAGATGGTGGAGTTGGACCTGCAGGGGGAAGATAGCGCCGGGCAGCTCCGTATCCCGGGCACGGAAGGCTACGACTACCGCTACGTGGTCATGCCAATGAGAATCTAAACTCTGGAGAAGCATGGCCCAGGAACAGCTAGCGAATCAATCACAATACAGCGCGGAAAACATCCGTGTGTTGGAGGGGCTGGAGGCCGTTCGGCTTCGCCCTGCCATGTATATCGGCTCGACCGGCGAGCTGGGTCTTCATCATCTGGTCTACGAGGTGGTGGACAACTCCGTTGACGAAGCGCTAGGCGGACATTGCACCGAGATCAAAGTCACAATCCACCTGGATAACTCGTTGACGGTCATCGATGACGGCCGCGGCATCCCGGTGGATTTGCACGTGGAAGAGGGAGTGTCCGCCGCCGAAGTGGTCATGACCAAGCTGCATGCCGGCGGCAAGTTCGATTCGGATACATACAAGGTGTCCGGCGGATTGCACGGCGTCGGCGTAAGCTGTGTCAACGCGCTGTCGGAATGGCTTGCGCTCGAGATCTGGCGCGAGGGCTCGACCTGGGAGCAGGAATACCGGCGGGGTCTGCCGAGCGCCAAGCTCAAGAAGACCGGAAAGGCCGGCCGCAAGACGGGAACGAAGGTCACATTCAAGCCCGACCCGGAGATCTTCACGGTCACCAACTTCAACTACGACATCCTCGCGCAGCGGCTGCGGGAGATGGCGTTCCTTAACGGCGGCCTAAAGATCTTCTTTACCGATGAGCGTGACGACAGCCGCAAGCCGCAGGAGTTTCACTTCGAGGGTGGCGTGACGGAGTTTGTCTCGTACCTCAACCGCGGTAAGCAGCCGCTTCATCCCCAACCGATCCGCTTCACCGGCGAGAAGACCTTCGGCGACGGCACTTTGTCGATGGAGGTGGCGCTCCAGTACAACAACGGCTACGCGGAGAACGTCTTCAGCTTCGCCAACACAATCAACACCGTTGACGGCGGCACGCACCTGAGTGGTTTCCGCTCTGCTCTGACCCGTAGCATCAACGCCCACGCGCAGCGCGCCAAGCTCTTCAAGAGCGTCAAAGAGAACCTGACGGGCGACGATGTCCGCGAGGGATTGACGGCCGTCATCAGCGTCAAGCTGCCGCAGCCGCAGTTCGAGGGCCAGACGAAGGGCAAGCTCAACAGCGACATCCAGGGCCAGACGATCGCCTTGGTTCACGACAAGCTGAGCGAGTACTTCGAGATGAACCCCGCGGTCGCCAAGAAGATTGTACAGAAGGCGCTCGACGCCTCCCGCGCACGCGAGGCGGCGCGCAAGGCCCGCGACTTGACCCGCCGCAAGGGAGCTCTCGACGGTGCGGGGCTACCGGGCAAGCTGGCCGATTGCCAGGAGCGGAACCCGGAACGAGCCGAATTGTTCATCGTCGAGGGTGAGTCGGCCGGCGGCACGGCAAAGCAAGGCCGCGACCGCCGCACGCAGGCCATACTGCCCCTCAAGGGCAAGATCCTCAACGTCGAGAAGGCTCGCTACGACAAGATGCTCGGCCATGAGGAGATCCGCGCCATGATCACGGCGCTCGGCACCGGCATTGGCAGCGACGACTTCAATCCGGCGAAGCTCCGTTACCACAAGATCATTCTGATGACGGACGCCGACGTCGACGGCTCCCACATCCGGACGCTGCTGCTGACCTTCTTCTTCCGCCAGATGCGGGCGCTGATCGACAAGTCGCACGTCTACATCGCGCAACCGCCGCTCTATCGCATCAAGCGGGGCAGGGCCGAACGTTACATCAAAGATGAGAAAGACCTGGCGCGAGAAGTGATTCGTTGGGCGACCGAAGACATCCGCGTTGACTATGGCCACAACGGGAAAGAAGGCAACGCAATCGAGAAGACCGAGCTACGGCGGTTCCTGTTGAGCGTCGACGAGTACGCCGCCATGCACCAGAAGCTCGAACGCCGCCTCCGCAACACCGGCGTGATCGAAATCCTCGCGGATCCGGCCTTGCCGATCGATGGCAAAGAGGCCTTCAAGACAAAGACCAATCTCACCGATCTCGTCGCCCGCCTCAAGAAGCTAGACGTGATAGTCAAGCTCGAGGCCGACGAGATTCATGACGCTTGGCGAGTGACATTCAAGGGAGCCACCGAGGCCGAACGCAGCATCGACAGCGACTTTGCCACGCAGCCGGAATATCGCCGCCTGCGAGCGCTGGCGAAAGAGATGGCCGGCTTCAATCAGCCGCCGTTCACCGTGCACAACAAGGACACCGAGGAGAGTGTGCCCGATTGCCTCTCCCTGTTGCAGCACATCAAGACCGTTGGCATGAAGGGCGCCTCGATCCAGCGCTACAAAGGGCTGGGCGAGATGAACTCGGGACAGTTGTGGGACACGACGATGAACCCCGAGAGCCGTTCGCTTCTGCAAGTGCGCATCGACGATGCAGTCGCGACCGAGGAAATCTTCTCCACGCTGATGGGCGAAAGCGTCGAGGCCCGCCGCCGTTTCATCAGCGA
>JAKZVK010000541.1:0-5804 GCA_047516085.1 Bryobacterales bacterium | reverse complement strand
ATTCTGGTTTCTTTCATTTCCAGTTTCCGAAAGCGCATCGGGGGGACTCCTTCGTCCGACCTTAGCCCACTGCTGCAGTGGAAACCATGTCTTGTGTACAACTGGAAACGATGTCATGAAACTGAACAGCATGCCGTGCCCCTACATTGTCGGGTGTTCGACCGACGCCTGACGAGAACCGAATATCTCATTGACGGTCGGCATGACGGATCAACGCGGCGAGCTAACGGTATAGCACGAAACGCGAGGGACCGGGAGGCGGATGGCTCGGAGACGGGCGGGCGTCAGCCTAAGCGGTTTCGGGACGTTTCTCGGACTGGCCACCTAGCTCAATCAGACGATCCAACTTTGCCAGAACCCTATGGGCCGTCTCCTGACGGCGACGTGCGGACTCCTCACGACTCTTCCCGTGTTCCTTGTCGTCACCGAACAAGTGCTCGTGCCGCTGGACGGTCTTCCGAAACTCTCTCTGCCTGCGCTCGAACCGACGGCGTGCCCTGCCGATGGCCCTTCGGTTTCGTGCAAGCTTGCGCATCGTTGTTCGGAGGCTCGCTAAGTGCCGATCGACCCGGTTCAGGCGCTCGTCGATCTCGCGCATCCTGTCCGCCGACGCAGCCTGCTGCTCCCGCACAAACCGCCTTGTTTCCTCAAGGTCCACTGACTTTATTCTACCGATCTTTCGGCCTGCTACAATCCTCGATCTGAGCGAAAAAGCGCTACTCATCGGGCCGGCCGGAAGCGGAAAAACCCATCGTGTTCTCGACAAGCTCGCCTCCGCTGTCAGAGCAGGCCGGGCCGCTAGCGTGAAATTGATCGTGCCTACCGCCAGCATGGCGGAGCACCTTCAACACACCCTCGCGCGGCGTGGTTTGGTCGTTCCGGGTGGCCTGATCTCAACGCTAGCCGAGTTGGTCCGCGACCTTGCGCCCGCGGTGCGCGAACCGGGCTCGGCCGCCGAATCGTGGCTGCTCGACCAAGCCGTCGCGCGGGCTGACTGCGAAGCGTTTCGTGAACTCTCCTCCTCCGGGGGGCTGCGCGCCAGTTTGGCCAACGCCGTCCGCGAGTTCTGGGCGACGGGTGCCGGCGCGTCGGATGCCCTAGCCCTCGCACGCGACCGCTACCAGAAAGCGTTTGCCGCCGTATTCGCCGAGTACGAAGCGCTTCTCGACAGCAGCGGCTACTCACCCTTAGGAGAGAGCCTGCGCCAAGCGGCCATTGCCGTGCGCCAGGACGGTTTGGGTGAAGTCCGCGACGTCTACTTCGATGGCTTTGTGAATTTCTCCTCCGCCGAACGCGAGCTGGTGGAGGCACTCGCCGAAACCTCAGAGAGCTTCGTCGTTACGCTTCCCGAGCAAATCGAGAACCCGTTTCCCGATCTGCCGCGGGAGGTTCTCGCCGAAGTCCATCGCGCGAAGCCCGCGGCAACGATCGTCCGCGCCAAGACGCCGGAGCACGAGATCGAAGACATCGCCCGCCGCATTCTTACCGACAAGCGGCCCTTCCACGAGCACGGGCTCATCCTGCGCTCGCCCGAAGTCTACTCGCCGATCGTGCGCGTCGTCTTTGATCGCTTTCGAATCCCCTGCCGCATGCGTTTTCCCGCACCGCTCGCCCAGCACGGCGCGGTGGACTACCTGCGACGCCTGCTCCGCGCGATCGTCGAAGGATTACCTGGCGAGACGACACTCGAACTGCTGAATCTTTTCTGGAGCCCTGTCGGCCAGTCGCGGCAGATGGATGCCTATGACTTCCTGTTACGCGAGAAACTTCCCGGGACGGGCTTGGAGTTCCTTCTCCGTTACGCCGAGACGTTTTCGAAAGTGAAGTCGTTCCTTGACAGCCTCCAGCCGACAAAGGGCTGGGCGCGTGACAGACACCAAGCGTCCGCTTGGGCCGAGCGGATTCGCGACCTGCGCGCGACGGTGCTGCGGCTACCCGATGTCTCCGACGGCGTCGCGATGCATCGGGTTATCGAGTTGCGCTCTCTCGCGCGGGCGATCGACGCGTTCGATGCCGCGACGGACCAGGCCGCTGAGTTGCTCACTTCGGAGGCCGCTGAGGCCGGGGGCACGAAGGTCAAGCTCGAACGATATCTCCAGGCGCTGGAGATCGTGCTGTCCAACGTCTTACTTCATGCGCGCGATCAGCGGCGCAACGTAGTTCACCTCCTCTCGGTGTACGAGGCGCGCCAGTGGGAGTTGCCGGTCGTCTTCGTGTGCGGCCTGGTCGAGAAGGGCTTCCCGCGCCACCATGCACAGGACTTGCTCTTCCCTGATCGCGACCGGCTCCGCGCCGCGGAGCGTGGCATTCGCCTGCGCACGGCGAAGGAGCGCGAAGAAGAAGAGCGCTTCCTCTTTCGCGTGGCGACGACGCGGGCGACGTCCGAGCTCGTTCTCACCTACGCCGAGGCCGAGGAAGGTGGCAAGCCTTTGGTGCGCTCGTTCTTGCTCGAGAGGCCCAGGCAAGAGGACCACGTCGCCGAACCGGTGCGCCTGAAGGAAGGCGTCGACACGCCCATCGTGGCGCATGCGGAGCACCTGACCTCCTCGCGACTAGAGCAGGCTATCAAGTTGCGTCACGACCACTTCAGCCCGAGCGGTGTCGAAACGTACCTGCAATGCCCTTACCAGTTCTTTGCGCGGTCTACCCTCCATCTTCGGGGGCGCCCCGCCTTCCCCGAGCGGCGCATCGACAACCTGCTCATGGGGACAATGGTCCATAGCGTTCTAAGCCGATGGATTGCTGACCCGGAGCAGCCGATCGCGGCCATTCTCGACGAGGTCTTCGATGAGACCTGTCGCCGCCAATCGATCAAGCGCAACTTCCGCACCGCCGTCATCTATAACAACATGCGAACCGACCTCGAGCGCTTCGCCGACGAGGAACGCCGCCACGGTCCTACGCCGTGTAGCGAGCAAGGGGCCGAGGTCAAGCTCGAATACGTCGTCGACGATCCCGGGGGCGACCCGATCCAAATCAACGCGCGCATCGACCGCTTCGAGATCTTTGGGCAAGACCTCGGCGTCGTCGTCGACTACAAGTACTCCACTGACGTCAACATCAAGAAGGCCATCGATGGACACGGCAAGGGCCGCAAAGTCCAGGCGGCGCTTTACCTGTCGGGATTGCAGCAAGAGAAAGGCGTGCGGCCGGCAGGCATGCGCTACTGGGGCCTGCGCAAGAGCACGACTCGGCAGGGCTGGCTTGTCGATAGCCTGCTGCCCGCCGGCGTCGTGCGCGACAAGGAGAAGCGTGTCTCGGAGATGGACCTCGAGCGCATGCTCGAGGACGCGCGCGCCCTCACCGCGGCGAAGATCAGGGAGATCCGCCGCGGCAAGATCAAAGTCGATCCTGACGACCGTAGCTTCTGCCGCAGCTTCTGTGACTACCGTGACATCTGCCGGGTGCGGTTGTGAGTCTCCCCCTCACGGATATGACCGTATGGATCTGACAGAAACGCAACGTCAGGCCGTGGAAAGCTGGGGCGCCGGTGACGTTTGCGTCGTGGCCGGTCCGGGTTCGGGCAAGACCACGGTGCTGGTCGAGCGCTTTCGCTGGCTGGTCGCGGAGAAGGGCTTCCGGCCCGACGAGATTCTTGCGATCACCTTCACCGAGAAGGCCGCCGCGAACATGCTCGTGCGCCTGGTGGAGCAGAGTGACACCGCCCACCGGGACGCGTTTCAAACCGCGCAGATCTCCACCATTGACGCCTTCTGCGCCCGCCTGCTGCGCGAGCACGCCTTGGAAGCGGGTCTCGATCCAGGCTTTGAAGTCATCGACGCCTGGGAGGCCGAGGTACTGCTGCGCCGTTCGATCGCGGACGTGCTCGACGAGCGCCATGCGCAACACGAAGAGCGCACGCTCGCTTTTCTGCAGGCTTTCTATGGTTCGGGCGCGCATGCCGAGCGCAACGAACTTTCGAACGTTCACGGTGAGATTTTCGAGGTCTATCAGACTCTGCGCGCCTCCGGCCGGCAGATCACGGATGCACCGCTAGCCGAACCGGCGTTCCAGGACTCGCGGCGTTGGCTGGTGGAGACGTTGCGCCAGGTCGATGATCACTACCTGGCATCGAAGCGGCGATACGGATGGCTCGACTTCGCCGACCTCGAAATCGAGGCGGTCCGGCTGTTGTCAAACTCCTCCTCGATCAACCTTCCCTATCGCGCCATCCTGGTCGACGAGTACCAAGACACCAACCGCTTGCAGGCCGACCTGGTCAGCTTGCTTCGCGAGCGTACGCGCGACTCGACTCTTTTTGCTGTCGGCGATCTGAACCAGTCGATCTACGGTTTCCGACACGCCGAGCCGCGCGTCTTCCATGACTACCGCGACCGGGTACGGGAGGGCGGCGGCCAGGTGGTTGAGTTGCTTGAGAACTTCCGCAGCCGCGACGACATTCTGCGCGCAGTCGAGACCGTCTTCGACCGCCCGTCGGGCGGTGTTGAGCCGAGAAAGCTCGTCGTGGCTCGCGACCTCCCCCGCAAGCGCGGCTCCAGCGTGGAGGTCCTGATCGCCCGTGCGCGTGACACCGAGAAGGCCCGCGAGGCCGAGGCGCAACACCTGGCGGCGCGCATCATCGATCTGCGCGGCAGTTTGTTGGTTGGGGAGAAGAAGCGGCCAGCCGAGTGGAAGGACTTTGCCGTTCTGGGACGTACACGGGCCGTTCTTGCCGATATCACCAAAGGCCTGCAGGCGGCCGGCATTCCGTATCAAGTTTCCGCCGGCCGTGGGTTTTTCGAGGCGGAAGAAGTTCGAGATTTGGTGAGCTTTCTGCGAGTCCTGCGAAACCCGCGCGACGAAATCTCACTGGCGGCCGTGCTCTGCTCACCGCTCGCAGGCCTCAGCGACAACGCACTGCTCGAGATCAAGCTCGCGGGCGAGTTCAACAAGAACCTTGGCAGCGTGCTTGGCTCGAAGGAATTCGGTGCAGACAACCTGACGCAACCGAAGGACGCCGAGCGGCTCGCCGATTTTCAGGCGCGTCTCGATCGTTTTCGCCAACTTCGCGACGAAACGCCCGTCGAGGTGCTTCTTTCGCGCCTGCTGGCCGAAACCGGTTACGAGTCGCAGGCCTTCGCGGCCGACGGCGGCGACATCAAGGTCGCCAACATCCGCAAGCTGCTGCGGCTCATTCGACAACTGCAAGAGACCCGCCGGCAGCGGTTCCATGAGGTCGTTGACCGGCTCGAAGAACTCCAGTTCTCCGCGGTGGACGAGCCCGAAGCCGACTCCGGCGACGAAGACGTCGATGCCGTCAGGGTGTTGACGGTCCACGGCGCAAAAGGGCTGGAGTTCCCCGTCGTCATCATCCCAGGCGTCAATCGCGCGGCACGCGGGGACACGAACGCGGCCTTGTACGATCCCGAGCGCGGCCTCGGTGTTCGCTGGGTCGAGGACGCGGCTACCGGAGAGGCCAAGGGCGACTCCATTCACGAAGCGATCCGCGAGCGCCTGAAAGAGCGCGACAAGGAAGAGACCGATCGCCTGCTTTACGTCGCCATGACGAGGGCCGAGGAGCACTTGATCCTAAGCGCTTCGTTCGGCACGACGGTGCAAGTCAGGGGCTGGGCTAAGCACTTGAAAGAAAAGCTGGGCGTCGACTTCAAGAAAGTTGAAAGCAAGCCCACCGTCCACGAGAAGCACGGCTTTGCGTTCCGCTGTCACGTCACCGACCAAATACCCGCGCTGCAGAAAGAGATGTTTCGGCCCGGTAAAGCGTCCGAAGTTGTGTGGGTCGATCCAGCCGCGGAGGCCGATCAGTCCGACGCGGCGGCGGCCGTTACGTCGGTGGCTTTGTTCAA